>CAKQXZ010000016.1 GCA_934292955.1 uncultured Clostridia bacterium | reverse complement strand
TTCTACGATTCCAAGAAGTCCGGCGGTATAACCGTATCGCACCTGCGTTTCGGTAAAACGCCTATTCAGTCGACCTATCTTATCGACGCTGCGGACTTTATCGCTTGCCACAACCCGTCTTACGTTCTGCGTTATGACATGGTTAAAGACCTTAAAGAAGGCGGCAAGTTCCTGCTCAACTCTTCGTGGAATACCGTTGAAGAACTCGATAAACACCTGCCCGCTTCGATGAAGAGAATGCTTGCCAAAAAGCACGCTAAACTCTACAATATCGACGCTATCAAGATTGCCGGCGAAATCGGTCTCGGCGGAAGAACCAACGCTATAATGCAGGCTGCGTTCTTCTATATCAATCAGGACATTATGCCCTATACCGACGCCGAAGACTATATGAAACAGGCGGTTAAGAAGAGTTACGGCAAGAAAGGCGACGCGGTAGTCAACATGAACTACGCCGCTATCGATAAAGCGTCTTCCGAACTCAAAGAAATCGAAGTTCCCGCTTACTGGGCAACCGCTACCGAAGGCGCAGCCGCTCTCGAAGTTGCGGATAACGAATATTTCAGAAATATTCTTCATCCTATTCTTTCGCTCGAAGGCGACAAACTGCCCGCATCGGCATTCAACCCCGACGGAACCGTTCCCACGGGTACCACCAAATACGAAAAACGCGGCGTTGCAATCAAACTTCCCGTCTGGAACGCAGAAAAATGTATTCAGTGTAACCAGTGTTCGTTCGTTTGCCCGCACGCTTGCTTAAGACCTGCTCTCGTCGCTAAAGGCACAGAAAAACCCGAAGGTTTCGAAACCAAGGACTGCATCGGTCTTAAAGGCTACGAATTCAGAATGCAGGTTTCTCCGCTCGACTGTATGGGTTGCGGCGTATGCGCAAACGTATGCCCTGTCAAAGACGGCGGCGCACTCACCATGGTTCCCTTTGATCAGGTTGCCGCTAAAGAAGTTCCCAACTACGAATTCAGCGAAAATCTGCCCGAAGTCGACGTATCTGCAAACTTCAAGAAGAGCGGCATAAAAGGCAGCCAGTTCTGCAAACCGCTGTTCGAGTTCTCGGGCGCATGCGCAGGCTGCGGTGAAACTCCGTATATTAAAGTTATAACCCAACTCTTCGGCGACAGAATGCTCATAAGCAACGCTACGGGCTGCTCGTCCATTTACGGCGGAAGCGCGCCCACCTGCCCGTATACCACCAATAAAGAAGGTCACGGACCCGCCTGGGCTAACTCGCTGTTCGAAGACAACGCCGAACACGGTTACGGCTACTATCTTGCTTACGCCGCAAGAAGAGATAAACTTGCTTCCGATATAGAAAAAGCGATCGAAATCGGCGCGAAGGGCAGAATTAAGAAAGCGTTCACCGAATGGCTTGAAAACAGAACCAACGCTGAAAAGAGCAAAGAAGCGGCTAAAGCGGTTATTACCGAACTTCCCGCAGCTATAAAGAACACCCGCGGCGAAATTAAGCAATTGCTTAAAGAAATCGAATCGCAGAGCGATTGCCTTGTCAAGAAATCTATCTGGATTATCGGCGGCGACGGCTGGGCTTACGATATCGGTTACGGCGGACTCGATCACGTTCTCGCAATGGACGTTGACGTAAACGTTCTCGTTCTCGACACCGAAGTTTACTCCAACACCGGCGGACAGGCTTCCAAGGCCACCCCGACCGGCTCGGTTGCTAAATTTGCTGCAGGCGGCAAGAGAGTCAAGAAGAAAGACCTTGGTATGATGGCTATGAGTTACGGCTACGTTTACGTTGCTCAATGCTCGATGGGCGCTAATAAACAGCAGTTCCTTAACGCTATTACCGAAGCAGAAAGTTACAACGGCCCGTCGCTTGTTATCTGCTACGCTCCCTGCATTAACCACGGTATCAATATGACCAACTCGCAGGCGGAAGAAAAGAAAGCGGTCGAAGCAGGTTACTGGCATCTTTACAGATACAATCCTGCCGTTACCGAAGGCAACCCCTTCACTCTCGACAGCAAAGATCCTATCACGAGCTATCAGGACTTCCTTATGGGCGAAACCAGATATACCAGCCTTAAGAAGGCTCAGCCCGAACTCGCTGCAGAACTTTTCGAAAGAGCGGAAGAAGAAAACAACGCAAGACTTGCAAGATATAAAAACCTTGCTAAAAAAGACTGATTTATAAAATTTCTATAAACTAAAAAATAGCGGTTCCGTTACGCGGGATCGCTATTTTTTAGATAGATAACGGTACTATAGCCCGACTTTTGCCTGTTTTGTGCCGAAAGTGATAAACAGGTAAAAATTGTTTTGCAATTGCATTATTAAACAAAAAAACTTTACAAGCCGCATAAAATATGTTATACTCTCAAGGTACCGATTGCGGGCAACACTGTATAATAAGGCGAATCTGTCAGACGATTCGGAAGAAAGGTAAAAGAATGATAAAAATCGTAGAAGTCAACAATAAAAGAGAACAAAAAAAGTTTGTTGATTTTCCATATTCGCTTTATAAAGGGAATCCTGGTTACACTCCCCCGCTTTACGGAGATGAAAAATTGATTTTCAGCGTGAAAAAGAACGTGTATTCCGACACTTGCGACAGCGTGTGTTTCAACGCGTACGACGGTGAAAAACATGTAGGCAGAATTCAGGGCATTATTCAGAAAGCGTCAAATAAAAAGACGGGCGAAAACCGCGTAAGATTCACGAGATTCGACGCTATAAACAGTAAAGAAGTAGCCGCCGCGCTTTTTAACGCGGTTGAAGAATGGGCGGCAAAAAAGGGTTGCGATATTCTTTGCGGACCGCTCGGTTATTCAGACCTTGAAAGAGAAGGCTTGCTCATCGAAGGTTTTGATCAGACCAATACGTTTGAAGAACAATACAACTTTGATTATTACCCCGAACTTGTAGAATCGGTCGGGCTGAAAAAAGAAGTAGACTGGATAGAATACAGAATTTTTAAGCCCAAGGAAAGGAACGAAAGAGTTAAACGTATTAAAGAGCGCGTGCTTGACAGATACGGTTTACATATGGCTGAAGCCAAAAGCGCGAAAGAAATAATCGATCGTTATAAAGACGGCATTTTTAATGTTCTTGACGAAGGGTATAAGGATATTTACGGCACCGTACCTTTTACCGACAGCATGAAAAAGCAGATTATCGACCAGTTTAACCTTATAATCAAAAAAGATTATATCGGTGTGGTGCTCGATAAAGAAGATAACGTCGTTGCGTTCGGTCTGTGCTTCCCCGCTATAGGCGACGCGTTAAGGGGCGGCAACGGCAAACTTTATCCCGCAACTTTAGTCAGACTTCTTAAAGTTATTTCTAAGCCGAAAAGGCTCGATCTCGGGCTTATAGCCGTACTTCCCAACTATAAAAACCTTGGCGTTAACAGTATCGTTATAGACGGACTTATCGACTTGATGCTCAGAAAAGACATTGAGTATTGCGAAACCAATCTTATGCTCGAAGAGAACTACCCCATTCAGGCGCAATGGAAATATTTTGATTATATTCAGCATAAACGCCGCCGCTCGTATGTGAAAAAATTCAGATAAATAACAACCCCGTAAAACCATAAACTTTCGGTCTTACGGGGATTTTTTATACTATTTTTTTCTCAATTTATTATTTTGAAAATATAAATTACGATAATATCGAAACGAAAGATATAAAATATTTGACTAAAAAGGCTTTATGTTATAATATTACTTCAAAAACAAGGAGTGAAAAAATGTTTGAGAATTTTAACAAGAAAATAAAAATATTAGCAGAAGTTATTGCTATCGGCGGGTGTGTTTTAAGTTTTTTATATTCAATGGGAATATATAACGATAAAGGGACAGTTGACGCGCTGTGCGGTTTATGCGTTGGAATATTGCTGTCGTTTGTTTGCTCTTTTCTTTTGTACGGCTTCGGCGAATTGATATCGTATATAAGAGATATAAGAAATAAAATCGCATATAATCAGGAGCCGTCGGATTCGGACGAAGAAAAAAACGATACGCATAACGAAATAGAAAGCGTTAAGAAACTTGAAAACAAAGAAACAGCCGACAATATAAACGACGGTTCGAATAATTAAAACAAAAAAACGTAAAACCTGAAATAACGGTCTTACGTTTTTATTTTACTTATAATCGGAATGCGGCACTTACATGTATAGATGTTTCGACTTTACTTCGCTACACCCAACGGGTGTATTGTCATCCTGAGTTTAACCTGCCTGATCGGCTTACAAAGAATCCGGGCGTAAGCCGCACTACTCCAATATCGCGCTATAGGTCGGTTATCGGGTATTTTACTACTTATCGGCGGCTCTTTTTAATCTTCTTATTTTATTGATATGCCGCTCGAAACTGCCGTTGTTTAATATTTCGGCTATAACCGATTGTTCGAGAACGGGCACGGGGCAAGAGTAAAACCCCGCTTTTTTATTATAGTCGGAAATAAGTCTTTCTGGAATTACCGCATACGCTACCCTTATTGACGGAAATATGCTTTTAGAAAAACTGTTAACGTAAATTACCCTGTCGTATTTATCGACGGCGAACACCGTATCGGCAAGTTTAGCCGTAATAGAAAACTCCGATGCGTAATCGTCTTCTATAATAAATCCGTCGCGTTGTTCCGCAAAATCGAGATATTCTTTCTTTTTGGAAATATCTATAGAAAATCCGGTAGGATAACTTTGAAAAGGCGTTATATGCAGCACGCTTGCGCGGCTTTTTATAAGACTTTCTGACGGAATGCCGTTTTCTTTAATAGAAAGTTTTTCATAAACAACCCCGCGCGACTGATAAACCTTTTCGATTTTATCGTAGCACGGGTTTTCTATTGCGAAAATTCTGCCCTTTAATGTTTCGGCAAACATTCCGTAAAGGTATTCAGATCCCGCGCCGACGATTATTCTTTCGCTGTCAACCCTTATTCCCCTGTTACGGAAAAGATAATCCGCTATTGCGTCGCGAAGTTCTTTTATACCCGCGTTGGGTGATTTTTCGGTAATTTTATCGCCTTTATCGCTTAGAATTTTGCGGATTGCCGTGGCAAACGGAGTAAACGGGAAATATTCTTTTTTGTTTTCGGCAGGCAACGCACGTGCCGTAGCAACCGATTTTATATCGGAAAAATCGGCGGAACGGTTGCCGTATAAATCATTTCGGTAACAAACGAAATACCCCGCGCGCTCTTTTGAAGTAATATACCCTTCGGATATGAGTAAATCCAATGCCTGCTCTGCCGTAATAACGCTCACGCCGAGATTTTCGGCAATGCTGCGCTTAGACGGCAGTTTATTCCCGTAGGTATATTTTTGTTCGGTTATGTCTTTTTTAAGTTTTTCGTAAACGGTAATGTATTTTTTCATATTCGGTGGTATCTGGTATTATAAAATAATATTGAATTGACTATTTTATTATTATCAAAAGTATTGTATCATATATGCATAACATAGTCAAGGAGAAAGCCTTTTTAATGAAAATTCAGTTTACCACTAAAAAAATATGCTTTGTTGCGGTTTTTCTTGCGCTTACGGTAATTTTAAGTTCGAGTATATTCAGTATACCCGTTCCCGGCGGACATTTATATATGAACGACATAATCATTTGTCTTGCGGCGTTAGTGCTCGACCCGATTTCGGCGTTTATAGTCGGCGGCGTAGGCGCGTTTCTGGGCGACGCTATATTCTACCCTACTCCGATGTTTGTATCTCTTGTAACTCACGGTCTGCAGGCGGTTGCCATATCTTTGATAGCGGGCGCGGGTAAATACGGAAAGCCGAATATCGTACGCGCGATTGTTGCTTTAATTGCAGGCGTATTGATTATGGTAGGCGGCTACACGATCGGGCGCGCGTTTATATATTCCACACCCGAAACCGCGCTTTTGAAACTGCCTTTCCAGTTTTTGCAGGCGATAACGGGCGCTGTAGTTGCGGCTGTTCTTGTTTACGCAACGCCGATTGTAAGATTGATTAAACCGAAAGAAAAGAAGAACGCCGAACCCGAACATTCGGCAGTACCTGCATCAGAAGAAAAAAAAGTATAATTTGTTTACATATAAAAAACTCCTTCACGCAACAGTGAAGGAGTTTTTCGTTGGTTGGTTATTTGGTAAGCGCGTTTTCGGTGGCAACTATAAACGGTTTTTCTTTTTCCAAAAGTTTGCTATAACTGCCCTTTAATAAAGAAGCCCATTTTTCGTCGCCTATATACATTCGGTATGTATAGTGCGCGCGTAATACCGATACTCCGTCAGGCTCTGCCGCAAAAAAATCTTCCGCAAGAGATTTGTACTTTTCGTCTAAGTTATTTCTTTCGCACAGCTTAAATATAAGTTCCGGGAATAACAGCGCGTATTCCCGATCGGATAATTCGTCTAAATTCATATTTTCGTCCAAAAGGTCGAGCGCGCTGTCTTTTCCGCTGCTTATTGCAGTAAATAAATAATGAAAATACAGGGCTATAGGTTGATTATTCGACTTTATAACGTCGGGTTCGCTTGGAATATCGCCGCTTGACACTGCTCTTTCTATATTAGAGCAAGTCGCTAAAACAGAGGGATAATCGGAATTGCCGAACGCGATATTGCCGTCGGAAGTTTTATCGGAAGACAACCCGTTCACGGCGAAAATATAAAAGTTTGCAGCCTGCCCCGCGGTGAATAAGCAAAACGCCGTTGCGTTTTCGGTCAGTAACGAAATAATAACGCCCGCCGCCGTACCGATAACCATAAATATCAGCGAAGCGGTCAGTCCGCCTGCGGCAACTCGTTTTATCTGCTTTTCGGTAATGTCGGTTTCAGCCATAAAACGCGCTTCGCCCGCGTCTTTTTTGAAAAATGTAAACGGCGTAACTTTTTGCGCTACATAATCTATCGTGACAATGCCGAGATTAAGAAACATCGCTTTCATTCTGCATTTTTTTGCCGCGATAACATGCCCCGCTTCGTGAATAAGCACGCCCGCCACATAGTTAAGAATAACGCCCGCAAGGCACAGCAGAATTGCAAAGTACCACTTGTTTTCGTATAACAAAACGGCAAAAACACAGGCGACAATTCCGAATAAAATCGTAAAAAGAATGGGCAATAGGTCGATTATCTTAACTTTCGTGGATTTATTCATCTTTTGCTCCGTTCATAATATAATCGTAATATCCTTCTAAATTATCATTTTCGCTGACGATACAACAGTCGGCGTTAAGGTATTGCATAACAGAAAGAATAATCATTGCGCCCGAATGAATAACCAAAGCGCGCTTTTCGCCTATTGCAAAGTTATTGGTTAATTCTTCGACTGAAGCGGTATACAGATAATCGGTAAATTCCGCAAGTTTATCCATTAAAACTTTGCGCCCGTGGTTTAGTTCGCGGTCGTATTTTTTATCGCCGTAAATCATTGTGGAAAGCGAAGTCGCCGTGCCGCCGATTGCGTAAAGATTTCCGCTAAAAGGCACTTTTTTATATTCGTTTATATATTCGCCGAGTAAATTTTTCGCTTTCTCTTTGTCATTACCGCACAAATCTGTCAAAAGAACCGCTCCTATCGGAACGGAATGCGCGTAAACGATTTTTCCGTTCTGTTTGACGGCTATTTCGGACGAAGCCCCGCCGACGTCGATAACCGTGCCGTTATCCGCCCCGCCGATCGCGCCGTTAATGCCGATTTTGCTTTCGAGTTCGCCGCTTATAACGTCAATGTTAAAGCTGTATCTTTTATAAAATTCTTCGGTGAAAACATTGCCGTTTTTGCTGTTTCTTACCGCGGCGGTTGCAAAAGCGTAAATTTTTGCATTATGCTCTTTTGCCGAAAAAATAAGTTTATCAAGCCCGTCGAAAGTGCGGATAATCGACCTATCGCTTAACATGTTGTCTGACATGTCTTTTGCGAGTTGGGTTGTAATCGTTTCCCTAAAAAAAACTTTTCCGCCCGAAGAAATTCTTATACGGACGGAATTGCTGCCAATATCTATTATTGCAATACTACTCATTTTTACTTATCGTCGGGGAACACATACTTAAGTTCCCTTGCGCGTTCTTCGATCTTCCACTGACTAACCCAAAGATCTATATCGTCGGTCAGTTGATTCTGTTCTTCGGTGAGTTCCGCGATCTGCTTTTTTAAGTCTTCTATTTTTGCTTTTTTGCTGTTTATGTTCACTAACTGAAAAAGCCATACTCCTACGAGAATGAACAACAGCAATACCATCGACGCCGTTGTTGCGGCGATTAAGTTTCTTTTTTTGTCCGGTGTCATTTATGCGCTTTCTCCGATGTTTCAAAATTTTTATGCACTTATTATATATCTTTTCGGCATAAAATGCAACAATTAGCGCAAAAGTTTTTTTATACAACAAAAATCCGCACAAAAATGCGGCGATAAAATAAATTTCAAGATCGGGAAAGTTAAAATGCGCCTTTATTAAAACGTAAATAACGGCAAGCACGCCCCCGCGCAAAATCGCAGCTATAAACTTAAGAATTTTACTTTTTATTACCGCAAAATATTCAAACGGAAAGGTGGCAAGTCCGCACAGATACCCCGATGCAAGCGAAATTATAAAATAAAAAAATTGTCCGTCGGCTTTGAATGTCATTTTATAAGTTTTTTAAGCAGATTGCCTTTTGCTCCCGCGTATCTGATTTCGTTTACGGTACCGTCTATAAGCAGCGTTGCGCTTTGCTTCGAAAATCCCGCCATTTTAAGGTTTTCTCCCTGAATTATCATACGTTTATCGCCGATTAAAGTAAAAGTTATCTTTTCGCTTGTAACTCCGTCCACTTCGCTTACCCCCGTAACGCAGGTCTTTTTGCGGTCGGTAACGGTAAGAACATGTGCATTTTGTTCGGTCATATAAAAAACTCCCGTATAGTATATGACGGGATATTATGAATGAATGCTTTTTTATGTATTATTTTACACCACAAACAACCATTGTCTACCACTAAAAAACATTTTTAACCACAAATGAACACCAAAAACCACAATTAAACCACAAAAAAACAGCCGAAGCGATTAACTTCGACTGCTTTATAAAGTCATAAACTAAATTTTAAGGTCGCCTTCTTTAATCCAGCCTTTTTTGCGCATAAATTCGGAAATTCCGAAACATACGACGGCGGGAAGTACGAACATAAGAAGAATTATTCCGAGCCACATAAGCCACGGTTCAATAACTCCGTTCGACGCGTTTATCGTGCCGAAAATGCCCACAAGACCGCTTGTGCCCATGCCGCCGCCCGTTTTATCGCAACGGAGCTGGAACACGCATGTAGAAAGCGGACCCGCTATCGCGCTTGCGATTACCGGCGGAATAAACAGAATAGGTTTGCGCATAACGTTGGGAATTTGCAGCATGCTTGTTCCGAGACCTTGCGAAATAAGTCCGCCCCAACCGTTCTCGCGATAACTCATAACGGCAAAGCCCACCATATGGCAAGCGCAGCCGACAACAGCCGCCCCGCCCGCAAGGTTTACCGAATCGGGAACGAGCGCCCCGTACGAGCCGACGATAGAAATCCATATCGCCGCGGAAGAAGTAGGCAATGTCAACAGCATCCCCATAACCACCGCGATTATTATTCCCATAAGGAAGGGTGCAACTTCGGTCGCGCTCTTTATGCCTTCGGCGATGAGTTTTACAAGTTCTATAAACGGATAAGAAACGTAAACGCCGATTGCCGCAACGAAAATGCAGGTTAAAGGCACGAGCAGAATGTCGAGTTTGGTTTTTCCCGCAACGAGATTGCCTATTTCAACCGCCATAAGCGAGCAGATATATGCGCTTACGGGGTTGCCGGGCGCGGCGTTGGCCAGCGATTTTACTGCGATTTCCGATAAATTCTGCCCCGCAAGAATGGGTTCGGCATACGCGCCGAGCATTCCCGCAACCGCGGCGGAAAACATAACCAGTTTGTTTGCTTTAAGACCGTTTGCAATGCCTATGCCTATTCCGCAACCGGTCGCAATACTTGCAAACCCGCCGAGCATTACTAAAAACGCACCGAAATCGGTGTCCTTAAACAGATATGTGCCGAGCGTTTTGATTATCGTTCCCGCAATCAGCGTAACGAACAACCCTTGCGCCATGCCCGAAAACGCGTCTATAAACCATCTGTTGCAATATTTTTTTACTACCGCCCAGAACGATTTGCCCGAATTCGAGCCGTTTTCCTGCGTTTTCTTTTCCGCTTTTTTCTCTTTTTGCTGTTTCATTTGTTCTCCTTGATAAACAGACTGCAGAATTTTATGACTAAACGTCTATTTTTACGAGTTTATTGCCAACAAGATCGCAGGACGTAAGATAGTATGCGATCGAGTTTTTCTTAAGAATTTTATCGGCGCGCGCGTCTTTTCCGTGCAAATGCCCGTAAATTGCCGCCGTAACGTTGTTTTCTTCAAACATTTTGGTAACTTCGTTGGATTCTCTGCGCACGTTGAACGGCGGATAATGCGTCATGCAAACAAGCTTATCACCGTCTTGCCGTAGTGCATTCGCCTTGAAAAACGCCAGACGCAAACGCTCGAGCTCCCTGAGATATAATTTCTGATCGTTTTCACTGAAATCGGGCGAACCGGGCACCAGCCACAGCCGCGAACCGCAAAACACAATGTTTTCTATGCGCACCGCGTCGTTCTGCAGCATTATGCAGTCGTCGGGAACGGACTCGCGTATGCGGGTAATGCTTTTCCACCAGTAGTCGTGATTACCGCGGATAAAAATTTTTTTACCCGGCAGTTTTTTGAAGTATTCCATATCTTTGAGCGCGTCGTCGAGCGTCATCGCCCAACTTATATCGCCCGAGATCAGCACAATATCGGAGTCGGTCACCTTAGCCGTCCAATCGTCCGCAATCACTTGCAGATAATCGTTCCAGCACGCGCCGAATATATTCATCGGCTTAGGGTTCGCGACCGACATATGCAGATCGCTGATTGCATATATATTCATCGTTTTAACCTTATAAAATAGAGTTTTGCACGCGGGTAAAATTGTGAAAGCCTTACGCAAAACTTACAAATCGTAAACCGTCCTGTTTTATATAAACGGCGAAGTTGTTGCATATGAAAGTCTGTTTGCCGTTTATCGTGGGCGCATTTACGCAGTTACTTTTTTACCGAAAACATTTCGGAGCCCGAAGTCTTTTTTATCGCGTTGAATTCTTTGCCGCCGTAGAACAGACAGAACTTCATGTTGTCCTTATTGTGGCGGAAGAGCATATCGACGGTATCTTTATGCGCTTTGCCGAAATCAAAATCTTTCTTTTGATTTACCTGAATTGCAAGATATTTGACCGTTACGCCTTTGTCGGTTACATGCTCGGTAAGATAAACCGCGATAAGAGCGTCGCCCCAGTACTCTTTGACCGAATTCACCACGTCGATATTTACGGAATCGGTTTTATCGGGCGAATGCATAAAGTGCATTCCGCGTTCTTCCGAAATTTCGTCGTCTATGTTATCCTGCATTTTTTCGGCAATCGTTTTACGATAGTTGTCGATAACGTCCTGCTTGCCCGTTTTTAACGCGTACAATGCAAGGCGATCCATAGATTCGTCGAAAAACGCCGAGCTGCGGGCGGATTCGGTGAACATTTTTATGCACTCGTCGTCGTACGCTTTAGACAAAATCATTCCTTTCAGAAAATATGCAAGGCTGCTTGTCGAGCTTGTAAGTACGTTGTCAAGTATCTCGAGCGCCTTTTCGTCGTCGACGTTCATGTACGCCTGAGCAATTTCGAGTTTTTCGTTTTCGTTGGCAAAATCGAGCGAATCGCCCGCGTTTTTAACCTTTTCAAACAGTTCATTGCGCGAAAGATATTCTTCTTCACGCGCTTCTTTATAGTCTTCTATATCGAAATTGTCGTGTATTACTTTGTCCGCAAAAGATAAAAATTTATCCTGTTCGGCAATGTATTTTTCGTCGGTTTCGGTTTTTGAAACGTCGAAGGAATCTACTCCGCAAGCCGTCATTCGCATTGCGAACGTGGGGTGCGAATCAACAAGTTGCGGCAGTTCGTTATGCAAAGTAAAGAACCATTTATTCTTGTACTCCGCAAGTTTTTTAAGGAACGTTGCGTAATCGCGGTGAACGAAATCGGACATAGGCGTTTCGGCTTCGAACGCGTCGTAGCCCGTTTCTTTCCAGTCGTATCCCGCGTACATAACGTAAAGCGCGGCTTTTGCCGAAGCGTTTACATAGTTTTCCGCCTGCCCGTTGTCTATAACGTATTTGTCGGCGGCGATTTCTTTTTCGCGCGCTGAAATCTTATTATATAACGTCATGGCAAACAGCGTTACCGAAATATTGTAACTTAAAAAGCCCATTATGGCAAACATAGAAACAACGCCTTCGGTTTTCGCGTTAAAATCGTCGTAATATGCGATTTTTTTCGTGTCTAAATGAATGCAATGCGCAAACTCGTGCAGCATGACCGACTTTAATTCGTCCGCCGTCATAAACGCGACTTCGATAGGGTTAAGAAAAATCTGAACGGTGTCCTTAAATTCGCTTACGCCGATGCCAGCCGACGTGTAATACAAACGTATCGGTTTGTTTATGCCCGTCGATTTTGCACAATCTTTAATAAGCGCGGTGATCGCAGGAAACTCTTTTTCGGTAAGTTCGTTTTCGGCTTCGGGGGCGGTTGTATACGATTTTCTTGTTAAAAAAGCAATAATGCCCTGCGCGATAAGGCAAAGAATGGGCAGAATAGCAAGCGTTGCGCCGCCGTCATCGTCGGTAAATTTAGGTTCTGCCGCGCCCATAAGAAACGCCGCAGCCGCAAGCACCAGAAGAATTATAGCCGCGTAAATCATGGTGCGCCGTATAAGTTTGTTTACCTTTTTTTCCGCGGCGCGATAATCGCTTTCGATTTCGCTTTTCTGATCCATCAGGTAGCTATGCCCTTCCGCGACCTTCATTTTATTAAACTTGTTTATGTATACGCGGTTGATTATTAAATTGACTATCGCCATTATAAAAATACTGAAAACCGCAATCGCGGCAGCAATATTCATGGCGTTGGAAGTCGGTACCAGAAAATATCCGATAAGCCACAGCCCCGTAAGCACCGCCGCCGCTACGACGAACGAAATTATTTCGTTTATAATTGTTCTTTTGTCTATCTTGTTATATCTTTTCATTTCATGAATTGTTCGATTTTTGCTGCGGATTGCGCGAAAAACCGATTATATAGTAAAGGCGGAATCTTTATGATACCGCCTTAAAACGGCGCAAGCCTTATTGGTTTTGCCGAATTTGTAGTTGTCTGTTTACCGGGTGCTGAAAAAAACTTGTTAAGTCTAAGGCACTTTGAAAAACCATACTTTTTAATAACGCCGCGCTTAAATAATGCGACATAGAAGCCGAAATTTGTTTTGCGCTACTATTATAGCGGGTGGCGCAAAGCGATAATATTGTATAAACCTATTACTTAATCGTGTTTTTTTCGATAAGTTCGAGTATTTCCACAAGCCTGTCCAGATCGTCGCGCGTGTAATAGTCGATATAAATCCTGCCCTTTTTGTCGTTGCCGATCGCGCTGACCTTTGTGCCGAAATCGCGTTGCATGCGTGAAACCATGTCTTTGAGCTCTACGCTCATCTGAGCCTGCATTTTTTCGCGTTTGGCTTTCTTGGTGTCTTCGGGCGGATTGTAATAATCGCGCACCGCCTGTTCGATATCGCGGACGGAAAGTTTGTCCTTAACCGCTTTTTCTGCAATCGCAGCCTGAACTTCGTTCGGAAGAGTTACAAGCGCACGCGCATGACCTGCCGAAAGTTTGTTTGTTTCGACCAGCCTGATAACGGGAGATGACAGCGTAAGCAAGCGCATGGTGTTCGCTATAGCCGAACGGCTTTTGCCTATTCTGCCCGATAATTCTTCCTGCGTCATGTCGTAATCCTGCATCAACTGCTGCATAGCAGTCGCCGCTTCGATCGGGTTAAGGTCTTCGCGCTGTAAGTTTTCGATAAGCGAAATTTCTTTAACCTGACGCTCGTCATAGTCGCGTATGATTGCGGGAATGGTCGTTTTGCCGGCGAGTTTGCTTGCGCGGAAACGCCTTTCGCCCGCGATAATCATATATCTGTCGCCGTCGCGGTTCAACACGATAGGAGTAATTACCCCGTGAACCGAGATGGAGTCGGCTAATTCGCGAAGAGCAACTTCGTCGAACGCCTTACGCGGCTGATTGGGATTGGGAAAGATTTTATCGAGTTCGATTTCGTAAACGGCATTAGCCTGTTCTTCGGTCATCTTCTCTTTGTCGTATGTATAGCGGCTGTATTCTTCGCTCGTATCCCCGAACAGCGCAGATAACCCTTTGCCTAATCCTTTGTTGACTTTCATAATTTTCCTCTCGTCTGTTTATTGTTTTAACGACTTGTATTTTTAATAAAGTTTTGCGTATTTTTATGCTTTCGTTTTTGTATTTTTATACCAAAACGACTGAATTTTTATGCTTGAAACAATGCATTTTTATACTGTTACACAAAAATACGCACTTTGATTAAAAAATGGTTGCGCTCAAGTTTTTTACGCTCGTTTGTATATAGGCGAGTATCTGTCCGATTTTTGCAATTCTTTATAAAAAGCCTTTGCATCCCCACGATCGGTGATTTTTAAGTGTTGTAAATCGTCGTAGGCAGGAAAGTCGGTTTCATATTTTACGTCTGAACAAAAAACGAGCGGCTCGGGCGTTACTTACTCTCTCTTGCAAGGAACTCGTCGGCTAAAGCCTGATATGCTTTGGCTCCCGAAGATCTCGGGTCGTGCAGCATAACCGGTCTGCCGTGACTCGGTGCTTCCGAAACGCGGATATTGCGCGGAATAACCGTATCAAACATCTTTTTGCCGAAGAATTTATGTATTTCCGCGTTTATTTGCTTGGAAATAAGCGCGCGCCCGTCGTACATAGTGATTACGACGCCATAAATTTTAAGTTCGGGGTTAAGATGTTTGTTTACAAGTTTGATACTGTTCAGTAATTGACTTAAACCTTCCATCGCGTAATACTCGCTTTGGATGGGAATAATCACGCTGTCGCTTGCGGAAAGCGCATTGATTGTAAGCAATCCTAACGACGGCGGGCAGTCAATCATCACATAATCGTAAACGGTGATAATCTGTCTGAGCGCATTGGCAAGTCGTTTTTCGCGTTCGGGAAGGTAAACAAGTTCGACTTCCGCACCCGCAAGGTCGATATTCGACGGTAAAATGTCAAGATTTTCTATTGTCGTGCGGGTAATCGCTTCTTTTATGGGCATATCGTCGACTAAAACGTTATAAACGGAACGTTCGAGTTCGCCTTTTGATAAGCCTAACCCCGTTGTGGCATTACCCTGCGGGTCAATGTCGATAAGAAGCACCTTTTTGCCCCTTAGCGCAATGCCCGCAGCCATATTCACACAGGTAGAAGTCTTGCCGACGCCCCCTTTCTGATTGGAAAACGATATAATTTTTGCCATAGTGCCTTCACTCCGTTAATTTTCGGTCGGTTTGTTCGTCGAATCGCCGAGATGGAAAGGATCGAGTCTGGTTTCTTCTTCGTGTTTATCCATATATTCCATTATTTCTTCGACGCTCTTGCCTTCCATAAGCATTCTTACTTCGTCCGAATAGATAGTTTCGCGTTCGACAAGCAGTTTTGCCATTTTGTCAAGCAAATCCTTGTTTTCCGCGAGCATTTTCTGTGCTTTTTCGTGGGCGCTCTTGATAAGAGTTTCCACTTCTTCGTCAATGAGTTTAGCTAAGGCTTCGCTGTAATTAGTCTTGGTCTGATAGTCGCGACCGACAAAGATTTGTTCGTCGCTGCCGTAGTTTACGGGTCCGATCTTATCGCTCATACCGAGTTCGGTAACCATAAGACGTGCCACTTTGGAAGCATGTTTGATATCTCCGCTCGCCCCCGAAGTGAAATCTTTAATAATAAGCTCTTCGGCAGCCCTTCCGCCCATGGTCATAACCAGATCGTCGAGAAGTTTGTTTCTGCTTTGATATTTATTGTCGTTTTCAGGTCTTGTAAGCGTGTATCCGCCCGCATTTCCGCGCGGAATAATGGTAACTTCGTGTACTTCGTCGCAGTTGGGAAGGAGTTTTGCAAGTATCGCGTGACCGGATTCGTGATATGCCGTAATACGTTTATCCGTTTCGGTAACGAGATTGCTCGTTTTCTTCGGTCCCATCATAATCTTTTCGATTGCTTCGTAAAGATCTTCGTTTGTTATAGCCGTTCTGTTGGCTCTTGCGGCGAGAATTGCCGATTCGTTAAGCAAGTTAGCGAGATCTGCCCCCGAAAAGCCTGCAGTCATTCTTGCAAGGACTTTGAAGTTAACGTTTGAAGCAAGCGGTTTATTGCGCGAATGAACCTTTAATATGGCTTCTCTGCCGCGAACGTCGGGCAGATTGACGTAGACCTGTCTGTCGAATCTTCCCGGTCTCATCAACGCGGGATCGAGTATATCGGAGCGGTTTGTAGCCGCCATAATGATTATGCCTTCGTTGGATTCGAAACCGTCCATCTGAACGAGTAACTGGTTAAGCGTTTGCTCTCTTTCGTCGTTTCCGCCGCCGAGACCCGCTCCCCTTTGACGGCCTACCGCGTCGATTTCGTCAATGAATACGATACACGGCATAGCTTTTTTAGCCATCGCGAACAAATCTCTTACTCTCGACGCACCTACACCGACAAACATTTCGACAAAATCCGACCCACTTATCGAGAAGAACGGTACGTTCGCTTCGCCCGCGACTGCTTTGGCAAATAATGTTTTACCTGTTCCCGGAGGCCCTACCAACAGTACGCCTTTAGGAATCTTTGCTCCGAGTGCCGAGAACTTTTTGGGGTTCTTAAGGAACTCTACGACTTCCTGCAGTTCTTGTTTTTCTTCTTCGGCACCCGCTACGTCCGAAAATCTTACTTTGATGTTCTGAGTAACTCTTGCTTTTGTCTTGCCGAAGTCCATGGCACTTTTATTACTGCCCTGAGCCTGACGCATGAATATAAACAGTATCAGTACTCCGACTACCATGATTATCAAAGGCATTATATAAGATGACCAAATAGTGTTTGCGTTGGGGTCGGCGTAGTCTACAGTCTTACCGGAAAGCCCCTGATACGCCATCAGAATTTCTTCGTCTAAATTACCGCGCGCATAACTTGTTTTGTATTTGCGGACGCGATTTTCGTTTGTAGCAACCAGATTGTACGTCTGAACGACGATTTTGGATATCTCTTTATATCCGTCGTTTTCGACTATAATAAATCTTCTTGCTTCGTCTTTATAGACGATCTTCTGTGTTACGGTGTCACTTAATTTGTAAGTGTTGTTTGTATCGTCTATCTTATCTTTGTTGCTCTCATTTATAAATACGACGCCGATCTTGTCATAGAATTCCGATGTTGTTACGTCTTTTGCGGTATCACCGAAAATAAAGTAAGCGACAAAGACGCCTATTAACGCAAGAACGACAGCGTATAATACAATTTTCGTTGACTTCTTCATAAATCCTCCGATTGATATTGTTAGAAAATGCGTTTTGTCGGAATTTCAGTCTTTATTGCCGTTAGTTTTTTACTTCTGAATATTTTACGCTTGTCTTATTAACGTATAATTATATAATCGACGGGCGATTGTTCAAGCTCATACGAACCGGAAGCCTATTCCAATGCACTGATGCCATGCAGTTGCTGCTTTTTATGGTTTTTTCTTATTATTTACCCTAAAAATGCACGCGCTACGCCTAAATTGAATAAAACGTTTTCAAACGTCCTGATACCCGTCTTTTTGGCAATAAAAATTAAAAAACTTCGGAGATTTTTCATATAGTTTATCGTCTGAGCCGTCAGTTTATCTATTAGTTAGTCGGGGTTGATCGACAGAGCCTGTAAAGCACACCAATTCTGTGCCTTAGTCGTTCGTTCCGGACTTATAACAAATAATTCCCCGTTCATCCGAATTTCAAAGCAAACTGCAAAAGTGTTTGCCGGGTGACTAATGAAATTTCTATTCGATTTTCTGGATTTATTCTACCATATTTCACTGTTTATTTCAACTTTATAAACGTCATTTTTGATTTTGGCAGCATTCATTTTATCGGCATTCCATATTGGCTCTTTCAATATTATTTCAAGTTGTTTTTTATCGTTGAAACGCCGCCTTTCATGCGCTAACACGTTTCACGTGAAACTTTTTCAAAAAAAATGACTTAAAAAATGTTCCACGTGAAAAAACTACTTGAAATCCACTTTCTAAAACAATCCCAAAATCGCGAAAATCGCTGATTTTATCTACGATTTTTGACATGTAAAAACAGCTTAAAATTCAATTTTTTCCTGACCGATTTTTTTGACGTGAAAATTTCCGTGAAACATTGTAATGTTTAACGCTTTTAGCGCACTACTTTTATCTTAGCGTTCGTTGTAAAAACGCTGATTTGAAAAGCAATGAGTAAATGTACGTCTTAAAAAGCGCGAAAAATCAATAAAAAACAAACATAACGATATTGCGTTGTTAATTTTCTTTAAGGTCGACATATTCCGCTGGAAAAAATAAAGTTTTCTCGATACGGATTATATTCAGAAGCCCGTTTACTTATATATCGATACCTTTTTATATGGCTTGAATGAACCGAGCTTATGGCGAAAATCGTTGAATCCGATAATCTTTAATAGTATATGGAAAATATGGCTAAAAATACGTTGAAAAATAAGGCGTTTAAGTACATTTTCAGCCCATGAAGGAAAATGCAGTAATTAAACTTGTTGTTCTTTATGAAATCTCGCTTTTTAGCGGAGAACAGCCGGTATCTCTTGCTTATTTTGGTTTTAAGGTTGATTAGTAATTTATGTCGTATACCGCCGAAAAAACCGTGATTTTGCCCGTAAAATGCCCACTTTTCGGTTTTTTATCTGTATTTTTACGGTTTCTATACACTTGACAGAGAAATATCGATTTTATTGCCGGAATACCTTTATTTTCCTTGGAAATAGGCTTAAAATCGGCTGAAAAAAAGATTGAAAGGAGATCCATGACTAATTACCCTAAATTTACGCGCTATTTTATATGCTGTGCGCTCGCGTTTTTTGCGTTAAAATCTTAAAATAGCGCATAAATCGGCGCAAAATTGTATTTCAGACGCTGAAATGCGCAGGCGCATAGAAATATAAAAAGCGCATGTATAATCGACAAATAAATATCGATAAATTTTACTATTTCAAATAAAACCGTTAAAATAAGTTTTCACGGTGAATTGGGCAAGAAAAGAACTTGTAAGCGGAAAGCAAGAAAAAGCCCGCAAAGGGCAAAAGCGGGCTTAAAAATGCTATAAAATTGCCGAACTATCGGAAATCGGCACAAATGAGTTGCTTTTTCGGTCGAAATTCTTTCTTAAATCTATAAAAGCTCTGATTCCGTCGGAAATTGTTTTTGCAATTTTATAAATTTCGCCCAATCTTAACACGCCGACCTGCCTTTCGCCCGAGCGTTTCTCGCCGACGACGGCAATAATTCCTATATTTCCTATCATAGGAAGGTCTTTATTGACCCCTAAACCGGGTTTTATGCCGTTTTCGCATACTTTTATTGTGCCGATGTCTTCCGTATTGCCGAGCGCGGCGTCAATAATCACTACAAACGCCGACGGATGGGCTTTTTTAAGGTAATTTGCCGCATAAGGAACGTCTTTTGCGGTAATTGTATTGGAAAGCGAACCGTAAAACAGCAGATTCGTGTCCGAAAAATCGGTTATTTGCCCGCAAATTGGTCCAAGACTGTCTCCGATATTGGCGTCGGTGCCGACAAAAACGAACGCAATGTCTTGTTTATCCTTGCAAAGGTCAAAAAGTTTTTGCCCGATTATCTTAGCCGAATGTTTATTATTGACATAAATTTCGCAACTTATCATAAAATATTCCTGTAAAACAAGTAAATTAACACAAAAAACTGTGTTTCTATAGAATTATCGACAGAAATTCGGATATTTATAACGGAATTACTTTGCGAAAATGCGGCTTTTGTCGAATATGGGGCAGAGAGCGAAAGTTTTTGAAAATAGATTGCAAAGACAAAATTTATTTGTTATAATGTACACAACCTTTAGCCGAAAAGGCTGTTTTTAAGGCAAATAAACAACAAATGGTGAATAAAATTGTTAAATAGTATATCAGCGGCGGTAAAAAGCGGGCTTATCACCGATATCGTAATAGCGGTGGTAATGCTGATAATTATCGCCGTAAATCTCAAAAAAGGGTTTGTGCGGCAAGTAATAGGCATTATTGCAAGCGTAGGGGCGTTGATCGTCGCAATCGCGTTTTGCAAGTCGCTTGCGGGCTTTGTAAACGATAAATTCGGCTGGACGGACTCTCTTGCGGCGAAAATTCTTTCGTCTTTCGGCGATAAAGAAATTTTTAAGCTGGGTCTTAACGAAGAAAGTATAAGGCAAGCCGTTCAAACTATCGGATTACCCGAATTTGTAGCTAATCTCGCCGTAAAACTTGCCGAAGGCGCGACCGATCCCGATGCGACTGTCGGCGCGTATCTGTCGTTGCTTTTTGCTAAGTATATTGTTACGGCAGGCTCGTTCGTCGCGCTTTACATAGTTGCAAGAATAGTTTTCGGCATAATCAAACACTTTATCGTAAAAGCGGTTTCGTTGCCGATAATAAGCCAGATTGATAAAATTCTTGCCCTTGTTCTCGGCATTCTTAAATCGCTTATAATTCTGTACGTCGTAATATATATCGTAGATTTACTGCCGTCGTCGGGTGAGTTTTTGACCGCGTTAAAGACAGCGTTTTCCGAGTCGGTTCTCGTAAAGTTTTTCAGCGGTCTTGGTATAACCGAATTCGTTTTGGATAAGTTTGCAAGCGCATTCGGCTCGATTGGCGCTTAAAACCACAAAAGTCGGGCTATAGGTCGATTATCGGCACTTTCGGCGGTTTTGACAAAAATCAAAAAATCGGGCTATAGGTCGATTATCGATACTTTCGCGTTTATTTTCTGCCGCAAAATTAAGTTGTTTTCGGCTTGATTTTTTACCCGATTTGCCGCTTTATTTTTGTAAAGTAGCGTGAAAAAAACTTAAACTTTTGCCGCTCGATATAAAAAAGTCTGTGTTAAAAGTTATCTCGAGCGTGGTAACACGGTTTCAAATGCGGCAACGCGATTTAATGTTTTTGGTAAAAAATATAAACGTTAAAATCGCATTCGCGGAAATAAAAATTTAAGCTCAAAAAGCAAACGAAAAAGAATACCGAAAGATTCAAAATATACAAACAAAATTAAAACCCCTTCCGTAAAAACACGGAAGGGGTTAAGTTTACTATGGTGTATATAAATTATTTTCCGAGAGCCTTTTTAAGCATATCGATAGAGAAATCTATTCTTCTTAAAGATTCTTCTCTGCCGAGAATGTCAGCCATTTCGATTGCGCCGCCGGGGGTAACGTCTTTACCGGTAAGAGCTACTCTTGCGGGCCACATAACCTGACCGTTTTTAAGTTGCAGGTCGACCGCAAGTTTCATGAATGCGTCATGCAGAGCGTCATGGTTAAAAGGTTCGGTAGTAGCGATAAGGTTGCGGATAGCGGGAAGAACTTCGAGCGAAGTTTCTTCGTTGGTCTTCATTTTCTTATGAATAAACAATGCGGGATCGTATTCGCCGTACTCTTCAAGGAAGTCTATCTTTTCGGGAATCTCGCTTAAGATTTCCACTCTCGTTTTCATAAGCGCAGAAAGTTTTTTAAGGTCGTATTTTCCGTAAACTTTTGATTTTTTGAAGAAGGGTTCTGCAAGTTCTTCGAATTTCTCGTCGGAAAGTTCTTTCAGATACTCGCCGTTGAGCCAACGCAGTTTAACGTCGTCGAAAATGGACGGCGATTTTGAAACTCCGTCAAGCGAAAACAGTTCGATCATCTGTTGCATGGTCATTTTTTCGATGTTTTCCTTGGGGCTCCAGCCGAGCAGCGCGACATAATTGATAATCGCTTCGGGCAGATAACCTTTATTTACGAAATCGTCGAAGTTGGCGTCGCCGTAACGTTTTGAAAGTTTGCGGGTCGCGTCCTTCATGATGGTCGGCAGGTGAATGTATTTAGGTCTTTCCCAGCCGAAAGTATCGTACATAAGGTTATATTTGGGGGTAGACGACAAATATTCGGTTCCGCGAACGACGTGCGAAATCTTCATCAGGTGGTCGTCGACTACGTTTGCGAAGTTGTAGGTCGGCATGCCGTCGCTCTTTATCAAAATATTGTCTTCGAGTTCGGAGTAGTCGACATGAATAGTTCCGTAAACAAGGTCTTCGTAAGTAGAAGTTCCTTCGGTGGGAATGTTCTGTCTTATAACGAACGGTTCGCCCGCGTCGAGTTTAGCCTGAACTTCTTCTTTGCTAAGGTGCAGGCAGTGTTTGTCGTACTTGCGGTTGCCGTTCTCGTCGGTAAGCGATTCAAGACGTTCTTTCGAGCAGAAGCAGTAGTACGCGCCGCCGAGTTCTATAAGTTTCTTTGCGTATTCCATATATATGGACTTGCGCTCGCTCTGAACATACGGACCGTAGTCGCCGCCGATATCGGGTCCTTCGTCGTAAGTAAGCCCCGATTCTTTCAGCGAAGAATAAATTACGTCGATTGCGCCTTCTACATAACGTTCCTGATCGGTGTCTTCTATTCTGAGAATAAAATCCCCGCCCTGCTGTTTAGCAAACAGATATGAATAAAGTGCCGTTCTCAGTCCGCCGAGATGCATAAACCCTGTGGGGCTGGGGGCAAATCTTGTTCTTACCTTTTCCATGCTGATTTCTCCTTAAAATATTTAATTTTGTGTATTTACTGTAATTGTTTTTTATGTTTTGTTTTATAGTTAACTGTAAAATTTGCTTTACCGTTGTTTCACAAAAAAGTTGCCCTATAGGTCGATTATCAAGCGTTTCACGCGTAAAACCACCTTAAAACAGCACCAAAAACAAGCCAAAATCGCACTGAAATCAATCCCAGGCAGAGCCAAAATAAACCACGAATATAGCCGAAATCAAACCCGCAAACCAAAATCGCAACTTAAAAATCTCGTCCGACTTAAAGTAAATTATCTGTCGCCGAAATAAAGATCCATATTTCGGTAATATTTATCGAGTTTACCTGCCGAGCGATAACTGTAAGTTTTGTCGCCTGCGACGATAATATGATCGGATAAAATTACGTTGTTGAGTTTAAGAATAGCCGTAAGTTTTTCGGTTGTTTCGTCGTCGAGTACAGACGGTTTCGGGTTGCCGGACAAATGATTATGCGCAATTATTACGCTGTTTGGTTTCTTTGCGGCAATGCCTTTCTGAAGTTCGCTGAGATCGATATTTACCGTATATTCCGAATGCGAACTGAAAGTTTTACGCATAACAAGCACGCCTTGTTTGTTAAGAAAGAGCGCAAGAAACTTTTCTTCGTTAAGCCCGCGGAAGGTATCTATTAAATATTTTCTGCAGGAATCGTAGCTTATCAGAATGGGATTTTTACCGATATCTTCCTTGGCGCGCGTGTAAATTTTGTTAATCGCTACAATAAATGCGGCTGTTCTTTCGCCTACGCCTTCGATATCGGTAAGCGTTTGCGCGTCCGAATTCATTACGTTAGAAAGCGTGCCGAGTGCGTCGAGCATATTATGCGCGGTTTCGTTAACGTTTTTCCGCGGAATAGCATAAAACAGTAATATTTCGAGTAATTCGTGGTCGGTCAGCACATCGGTATCGGATAAAAGTTTGTCGATCATACGTTTACGATGACCTTCATGCATAAAAACACCCCAAAATTACGAAATCATTGATAATCATTTTACCATAATTCTTAAAAAGTGTATAATAAAATCAAGCAAAAACCAAAAAATTATAGTCTTAATTGCGAAAGTCGGGCGATTGTGCCGCAAATTACCGATAAAAGCAATCAGACAATACGGGAGCGTAATATGAAAAATATCGATGCAATGAAACAAACGTTAAAAGAATTATGCGCTATACCGAGCGTGCAAGGCACCCCCGAAGCGGGTAAACCTTTCGGCGCGGAAGTCAATCACGCACTCGAATACTTTCTTAAAACCGCCGAAAATTTCGGTTTTGAAACTATCAACTACGACGGCTATGCGGGTGAAGTTATATGGCGCGGCAAAAACGGTAAAAACGGCGAACCCGCCGAAGAACTCGGAATTCTTTGCCATTTGGACGTGGTGAAAGCGGGAAGACTTAGCGACTGGAAATATCCGCCTTTTACCCCCACCGAAGAAGACGGCAAAATTTACGCGCGCGGCACGCTTGACGATAAAGGACCCGCCGTTGTAATACTTTATGTAATGAAAGAACTCAAAGAAGAAGGCTTTGTTCCCGAAAAGACGATCAGGTTCGTTCTCGGTTGTAACGAAGAAAGCGGCTGGGGCTGTATCGATCACATAAATAAGGTAAGCAAACTTCCCGATACAGGATTTTCGCCCGACGGAAATTTTCCCGTCGAGTATGCCGAAAAAGGTATTCTTCACGCAGACTATTCTTTCGAATGCGATAAATCGCTTGTGGTTGCGGGCGGCGAAATGCCCAATATGGTGTGCGATTACGCTTTTGCCCGTTCCGACCTTTTTGTAAGCGACAAAAATATTGCGGCTAAGGTAAAAACCGAATGCGAAAAACTCGGCTTAAAACTCGACGGCGATAAAATTGAAAGTTTCGGTCAGTCCGCACACGGCTCTATGCCCGAAAACGGAAAGAACGCAATCGCCCCGCTGTTGCTCTGTCTTGCGGAACTCGACATGGTAGAAAAGTCGGTCTATAGGTCGCTTTTCGAAGACTTTTACAATCTTAAACAGTTAAAAGACGAAACAGGTCCGCTTACCATGTCGCCCGATATTATTAAGGCCGAAAACGGCAAAATGAATATAATAGTGGACTTCAGATATCCCGCTTCGTTAAACCCCGAAAAGGCGGAAAAATTGTTTGCGCAGATCGCTCCTTACGAATTGGTAAATAAGCATCAGACTCCGCTTTACGTCGACCGAAATGGCGAACTCGTTAAAAAACTTCTTGCTGCTTATAACGAAGAAACGGGTAATAACGATAAGCCTATCGCAATCGGCGGCGGAACGTATGCGCGCGCTCTCAAAAACGGCGTGGCTTTCGGTCCCGAATTTCCCGGCGAAGACGCGCCCGTTCATCAGCCTAACGAATTCATTTCAGTTGAAAATCTTGAAAAACTTTTGCGTATTTACAAGCGCGCGGTAAAGGCTCTTTGCGAGTAAAAGTAGGGCTATAGGTCGATTATCGCGCATTTCGGCGTAGATTATTTATTCTCGTTGCGTAAAACAACTTTTGCTTTCCCCTTTTGGGGTAGATTCCCCCGTTCACGGGGGAGATGTCGCTTTAGCGACAAAAGGGGCGCGCGCGTCCGCCGCGTAGGCGAAGTGGCACGCAAGTGCCGAGAGAGGACAATTAGCTGCTTCACCCGCACTAAGTTTTTTGCCCTCTTCCACCGCAAGCGGTCCCCCTTCCCCGAATTGGGGACGGCTTATCTTTTTACGCCACAGATGCCTGAATATTTTGCCCATGCATGTATTACTACATAATGAAAAGGGCAATTCACAGCCCAAAAACCCTTGGGATTAGCGAAAAAAAGCGAATTATAGGGAAAATATATAGAAAAATACTTGACAACACAGTCATTATTATCTAAAATTAAAATAACCTAATAGTGTTGAAAGGTCGATTTTTGTGCTTTAAGAGAGAAGGTTTCGGCATTTTCGGCGCTTAATTTTTATTGATGAAAATAAGGAGTATTTATGAAAAAGACGCTTTTAGTTACATCTTTAACTGTTGTGACGATACTTTGCCTTACTATGTTCTCGGGATGTTTCCAGATGTGGAACAACGGCGCACGTATCGCTTTTGAAGAAAAACCCGCCAATACTTTTTATGTAGGCGACGGAATCGAACAGCTTTCTTTCTCTATTAAAGATCTCGACGAAAAGAAAGTGGTCGCTACGTTCACTAACGGAGTTGCCAGCACCGAAAGTCTTGTTGTTACCGGTTTCGATACCACCGAAGTAGGCAAAGGCAAACTTATCGTTTCTTACGGCGGATATTTCCTTGAATACAGCTATAACGTAATCGCTAAAGCATAATTCCGCATAAGGTTGCGTTAAGCCTTATATTAAGTTTTTTGGAAAATACTTTTGCCACCGAATAAAAGAAACAAACCGCGGCAGAAGATTAAAGGAGAAAAAATGAAAAAATCTACAAAGAAAGGTTTTACCCTTGTCGAACTTGTAATCGTAATTGCGGTAATAGCAATTCTTTCCGCAATCCTTATTCCTACTTTCGGCAACGTAATTTCCAACGCTAACGAAACGAAGTATCAGAGCGGTGCTAAAGCCGGTTATGAAGAAGTTCTCGCAAATCAGATTACTGCTCACCCCGAAATTTCTGATTATGACATGATTATCGTTTATTCGGATACAAAGCTGGGAAGTCCGGTTGATTTCAGTAAAACAACTCGTGCTTATCTTGCTAATGGTGGCAATTTGACGGCTGTAACTGCGGCTATAAACGCAGAAGGCGCGACTATAAATGTTACGACGAAGAGTAATAAAAATGTTGAAAAAATAGAAATCACTCCGGCGGGTGGAAGTGCAACTGCAACTACTTTATCTGCTATAACTGAGTTTTCGGACGCTGAACTTATTCCCAACACTACTCTTTACAAAGTAAACGATAACGTAGCAGTTCTTTTCTACAAAGCTGCGTAATTAAAACACAAAAACTTTAAGCCGCCTATTCAGGCGGCTTTTTCTTTTTCATTCTTAGCCTTCCCCCTTTGGGGAAGGTGGATTTTGCGAGCTTGCGAGCAAAAGACGGAAGAGGACAAAAAACTTAGCGTGTGTTCAAGCACTGCGGCTGACGCCTGGATCCTTCGCAAGCCGAGCAAGTAAGCAACTCTCAGGATGACCGCCGCCAATTCATTACGAAAAACTGTAACATGCTGCACTTTTTCGTAATGGGGTATTTTTATTTACAGTTTTATAATCACAAGTTATCGTTTTACTTGCTTTTTAACATGTAAAATTGCGTTTTTTGCTAATGACGGCATTTTCTCTTAATACAGAAATTTTTCTAAATTTTCCCATTTTGGAAAATTCATAGTAAAATCACAAGAAATTTTCCGAAATGGGAATTTTTCTTGACAAAAGAAACAAAACTTTCTATAATGGGAATATAAAAAGCGGTCGGATACTAAAAACGGCGATTTATAATTATGATATAAGCGGGGTACATATGGTAGAACGCAAAGAATATTTAGAAAAGTTAATATCCTGGAAAGACGAGCAGGTCATAAAGGTTGTTACCGGCATACGACGTTGCGGAAAGTCTACGCTGTTAGATTTATATAAAGAATATCTGCAAAAAAACGGTGTTGCTGCGGAGCAGATAATTTCGGTCAATTTTGAAGAACTCGAAAACGAGTGGCTGCTCGATTATAAGATATTGTACGATTATCTGGTAAAAAAACTTCAGTCGGGTAAAACGACCTATATTTTTCTTGACGAAATACAGAAAGTCGACGGATTTGAAAAGGTTGTAGACAGTCTTTATGTTAAAAGGGACGTGGACGTTTATATTACCGGTTCTAATTCGTATTTGCTTTCGGGGGAACTTGCAACCCTGCTTTCGGGACGTTATGTCGAAATAAAAATGTTGCCGTTTTCGTTCAGCGAATATGTTCAGGCAAAAGGCGGACGTGATAAAGAAACATTGTTTGCCGAATACTTAAAAAACGGTTCTTTTCCGTATGTCGCGAATATTTCGGGGACGGATGAAAAAGTCGGAACCTATCTTGAAGGAATTTACAATACCGTCATAGTAAAAGATATAGAAGAGCGGCAAAGCAGAAAAGAATCGGGCGGCGAAAAGAGAAAAATAACGGATATCGCGCTTTTAAGGAATATTGCAAAATATCTTGCAAGCGTAATAGGCAGCCCCGTATCGGTAAAAGGTATAGCCGATTATATCGTGTCTTCAGGGCGCAGGGTGTCGCATAATACCGTTGACGATTATATCGACGCATTAACCGACGCGTTTATTTTCTATCCCGTAGAAAGATACGACGTCGGCGGCAAGCAACTGTTAAAGCAGAACGGCAAATATTATATCGTCGATCTCGGGCTGAGAAGATATTTATTGCCTAAACGTAACTATGATTTGGGTTTTTCGCTTGAAAATGTTGTATATCTCGAACTGATAAGGCGCGGTTTTTCCGTCAATGTAGGTAAAGTCGGAGCGCAGGAAGTGGATTTTATCGCGCGTAAAGGCGATAAAATCCAATATATTCAAGTTTCGGCATCGCTTACGGAGCAATCGACTTTTGAAAGAGAAATGGTTTCGTTAAGGGCGATAAAAGATAATTATCCTAAAATTATTCTGACGTTGGATAGATTTACTCTCGGTAACTACGACGGAACGGAAGTTAAAAACGTTATAGATTGGTTGCTTAACGAATGATATAAAGAAAGTCGGCATGTTTATGTCGGCTTTTTCTTATATTGAACTAAGGAAATTTTCAGGATGACGAACAAAACACCCCAACGCCCCACTCGTCATGTTGAGCGTAGCGAAGCGAAGTCGAAACATCCGGGCACGAAGTGCCGCATAAAAAAACTACGCCCTAAGAAACACAGCACCGTGAAAATTCCGACCGGTTATATATCGCATATAACATATAATATATACTTGTAATATATACTTGATTTTTTTTGCCGGATAAGGTATACTAACACTATAAAATAGTGGGGTAGAGTAATCTGCACCCTAAACAGCCGAAAAAATTCGACAAAATACTATTACTGCCGTAAAAATAACGGTTGCATAAAAACCAAAGCCGAAAAATGCGGCGGCAGAACAAAACAATCGTGCAAATTCGGCAAAACATAAAAAACAAACAGTGCGGGGTTCACAGCGAACCGAAAAGAAGTATAAGGAAAAATGGCAATAACGGGCAATAAATTAAATTCTTTAATAGGAAAAGGGCTGAGTTTATTCGGCGGCAAAAGGTTGAATCTTATTGTCGGCGTAAGCACAACCGATAACTGCATCACGATTATGCGGATTATCGGCTCGGATTTGTCTACTTGCAAGGTGGATTACATTCCCGTTGACAAAAATCTTATAGTCCGCGGCGAATGGGCTAAAATTTTTGCCGATTATCTGCCCGAATATATAGAAAATCGGCATTTCGACAAGACTTTCGCGGTCTATCTGCTTTTACCCGATCGCCTTGTTTCGACCGATATTTTAACCGTGCCTACTTTATCGGCTTCTAAAACCGAAGAAACTTTGCAAACCCAGATCAACGAGCTTTACACGTTCGCGCCCAATTATAAATTCAATAAACTGCTTTTACAAAGCAATAAAGCAAACACCACTTACGAACTCGTAATGCTCGATAAAGACCTGCTTAATTCTATTTATAAATCGTTGTCGGGCGTAAAACTTTACGTTAAAAACTGCACATACGCCGCGTCGGGCGCACTGAACGCGGTGTTTGCTCTTCGCCCTAAAACGAGAAAACAGAGTTTCTTATTTCTCGATATCAAGGCGAAAAGCGCGTGTATCAGCGTTTGCGGCAACGGCACGACCATAGGCTGGTCGGAAATTCCGTTCGGGCTTAATATTCTGTCGAACGAAACAATTCTTACCGAACAAAACGTAGTGTTCAACGACGTTGCGAACATTGCCGTACTCAACGCTACCGAAATCGCAAAAAAGAAGAAAAAGACGGTTATAAAAGGCGCAAGCGACGATAACGCTGTTATAGAAGAAGCCGCAATTACCGTAAACGAAATGAGTTCGGGTGGCATAAACGACGAAAACGCACCCGTAAATACGGCGGCAACGAATGCAAGCGAAAATGCCGACGGCGAAAACGCCCGCACCGCCCCGCTCGAAACGGAAAGCGCTGCTATTACTTCCGACCCCGTTCCCGACGATCAGGACAAATCTAAAACCAAAAAATATGCAAGAAAGGTCGCAAAATTGCCTAAATATATGCAATATTCGCAGCCGCAGACCGCCGACGAGTTCGTTGTTGAAAACTTCCGCGCGTTCGTAAGGCGTTGTCTGCTTATAAAAAGGCAGAACGAGCAGTCCGATTATCTGCCCGTGCCGACTTTCGTGCTTGTGAATATGCCCGAAGAATACGGCTATGTTATAGACGAAATCAATAAGGACGGCGATAACGGCATAGAATTCCGTTTCTTCGATCCCGCAAAAGAGAAAAATCCCGCGCTGACTTCAAATCTCGAACTTTACGGCGCGATGTTTACGGGAATGTATAATAAGGTCAATAATTTTTAATTGAGTTAATCGCCGCCGTAAAAAGCGACTGCGAACCAAAGCCGGGAAAAGCCCTTTACTAAAATTACCGCAAAACGATAACGGACGAAGTATAAATGACAAAAAGAAATAAATCAAGGCGCGGGTTCAGTCTTGTCGAACTGACGATTGCTATGGCTGTAACGCTGACGTTAATGTCAACCATTGCGACCTTGCTCGTCTGCGTTATAAACGAGCGAAAGCGCGCCGTCGAAGATTATGATATTTCGAGCGAACTCGTTCTTGTAAAAAACTACACGAACGGGTGGTTCAACGATTATGTCGGCTATGGCGAACAAGCCGAAAAGTGTTCTTTCGCGCTTTTTTCCGACGAAGATTTCAATAGCGGAGTCAACATGAAAAACGGCGGAACAGTTGTTGACTCGCTCACGTTCAACAGCGAAAACAAAACGCTTTCGAGCGCGACTTACGGCACCGTAACTTTTTCTTATATAGACGGAATTTCTTTTACCGTCTACGATAACGTGATAAAACTCAGCGTTTCGCACCGCGGTTGCGCGCAACCGACGATACTGATTCTTTCAAGAAAGGATTTTTCAGATGAAGGCTGACGTAATAAAAAACAAAAAAGGGTATTCGCTGCTCGAAACGGTGATTGCGTTATCGCTGATAGCAATCGCATTCGGGGCGGCAATTACTGCGATTCTGATGTCGATAAACATAAGAAAGCAGGTCATGAATACCAAATATTTCATAACCGAAACGTCCGATTTTCTCGAATGTTACAAAATCAAGGGCGCGGACGGATTTAAGGCTAACGCCGAACTTTATCTCGACTGCGCGGGTTCGCTTACGATATACGAGCCCAAAGCCGAAGACGGTTCGTCCGATAAAATCGTGTATGCCGTTTACTACACGGGCGGCTACAAAATGCTTGCCGAAGACGAGAAAGATAAGGCGTATTTTGTAATGTATATAACAATAGACAACTCTTTCGACGCGGTTGTAAAGCAGGTAAGCGACGGTAAAACCGTTTACAGTCTGAAAGAACCGTATTACAGCCGATTCGATCTTAAAAAGGCATAAGGCGCGGGAAGTAATCGATATGAAAAAGAAAAGAGGATTTATTCTTGTATATTCGGTCATAACGATGGCTTTTGTAATGCTGCTCATCGGCGGAATCGTAACGCTTACAGGCTCCGCGGCAAGAAGTAACGCGCGGCTCGAAAAGCAGTTTGTTGAAAGAACCCGAATAGATCAGATAGGCGAATATTTCGTTTATAATCAGGACGACGCGCGCGTAACCGAAACCGCCGAAACCGCGGGATTTACCGCGGTTATAGAAACACCGTCCGACGGTTTGGTCGATAAAAGACTTACCGTAAAAAGTGGCGAAAAGACCGTTTTGTGCATAGAAATGTACAACGGCAAGGTTAAAAACTGGGTTTACGGCGATATAAACCAGTAAAAAATGCATAAGTGCATTCAATATTAAACACCCCGCGCCAATCAAAAAAGGAGATACCCGAATGACGACCGAACAATTTTATCATCTGATATTCTGCATAACGGCGTTCATTCTCGGCGCGTGTTTCGGGAGTTTTTCGGGCGTGCTTATCTGCCGTCTGCCTGCGGGCGAAAACATTGCCACAAAACCGTCGCATTGCGATTCGTGCGGTAAAAAAATCAAATTTTACGATAACATTCCTATAATATCGTACATAGTTCTCGGCGGAAAGTGCAGATACTGCAAAGCGAAAATCCCCGTGCAAACTTTTATTATCGAAATACTTAACGCCATTTTGTGGCTTGCGTTTGCGCTGTTTGTAAATTATTTCGGTTACGTTTATTCGGTTGCGGGCATGCTTATTTCAACCGCGCTGTTAGTTGCCGCGTTTATAGACGGCAAACACGGTTATATACCCGACAGTATGTCGATCTTTATAGCCGTTATCGGTGCTATAGCCTGCTTTTCGGATAAAACTTACGTCGACTGGAAGTCTCGGCTTATAGGGCTTGCTTTCGCGCTTGTGTTTTTCGGCGGGTTCTATTTAATAGCGAGATTTGTCTTGAAAAAAGAAGGTATGGGGCTTGGAGACGTAAAACTTATGGTCGCTTGCGGGCTTGCGCTCGGCGTTAAAAATATCTTTTTCGCAACGCTTGTTTCTTCCGTAGCCGCTTCTATAGTGCTTGGCGTAAGAGCCGCAAGAAAAAAAGAAAAAGGCACGGAGTATCCTTTTGCTCCCTTCCTTGCGGTCGGGTGTATCGTCGCGTTATTCGTCGGCGAATATCTGATCGGGGCGTATCTGTCGCTCTTTTCGTAAATATCACATCGATATGTTCCCGTCGGTTTTGCCGTTCGGGCGGAGGTCGTTTTGCGTAAATTCAAATATACTGCCGTCAACATAGAAAAAAGAAAATTCACCGGTTCGTTCTTTGCCGAAAACGAAGACCATTTGCGCCGGCAACTCGCGCAGCAGAACTTGTTTTTAATCAGATGCAAGCCTGTTACCGATGCTACGCCCAATCAGTTTTTCTCGCTTACCGGCAAGGTGAAAATATCGGAACTTACGACTTTCTGCCGCCAGTTCGCTATTCTTCTGAACTCGGGTATTTCCATTCTCGACAGTTTGTCGCAGCTTAAAAGCCAGCCTTTTTCGGGTTTTTTCAAAAAAATCATTTTTATGGTTTACGACGACGTAAAAATCGGCGTGCTTTTGTCTAAAGCGATGGAAAAGCACAAAAAAGTCTTCCCCGAATTCTTCCGCAGTATGATTTACGTCGGCGAAATTTCCGGTAATCTCGAAACCATTCTTACAAACCTTGCCGACTATTACGAAAAAGAAGCCGCTCTTAACCGCAAAGTAAAAAGCGCGCTCGCATACCCGATATTTATGGGTATTCTTCTTATTGCGGTCGTACTGATGTTTTTATATCTCGTTATACCGCAGTTCGAAGACACGCTTTCCAAACTCGAAATAAAAAAACTTAATCCCATAACCTCGTTCGTATTCGGCGCAAGTAACTGGATCCGCGCGAACGGACTGAAACTGCTGTATGCTCTCGTATTGATTTTCGCGCTCGTATTCCTTATGTCGAGAACGGAAAAGGGCAAATATTTCTTCGATGTACTCAAATACAAACTGCCGATTATTAAAAACGTGCAGATCGATATGGTCGCAAGTAAATTCACAAAGTCCACGGGGCTTCTGTTATCGAGCGGTATGAACCTTGTAGACGCGCTCGAAGTAGTAAAAAATCTGCTCGGCAACAGATATGTGCAGAAACAGTTTGCTTGCGTTATAGAAGACGTAAGGCGGGGTGCGTCGCTGACCTTTGCGATGGATAATTACAAGGTTTTCCCGCAGATGCTCATACAAATGCTGTCTACGGGCGAAAAAACGGGCGCGATAGACGATATTCTTCTTCGTACGCAAAACTATTTCGATCAGGAAGTGGAAGCGTCCATTCTCCGCGCGACGGCGGTAATTCAACCTGTAATGCTTATAGTTATGGGGCTTGTGATAGGTATGCTGTTCATAGCTATTTACTCGCCGATGATTACCATTATGCAACAGGATTTCACCAGAACGGACGAAGCGTCGATCAGCGGTGAAATATATGCGGCAATTATGCGTTTTTGGGCTTATAGCCCCATGTTTGCAAGATTTTAATGTTCGGTTTACGCTTGCCTAAAAGATAATTTTTGTCTTTTGCGGTTGTGCTATTTGTAATTTCGGAGATTTATCTTATGAATATAAACAACGAGATTCTTAATTATTATATTTACAAGCGGATAGTGGAAGAAAAGAGTCGCGCAACCATACTCGAAGATTGCGCGCGTATCAACATGCCCGTTGAAAACTATCTGCAGATAAACAATTATTGTTCGGAAGTCGAAGCGTTGCCTGCCCGCGGCGGTTTTTACAATATGGCATACGCCGAAATGGACATGTTTTCGGTTGACGAAAGCATTGCGGACAAGTATAATCTCGCGTTCCTGAAAAAAATCAAAATGGTTCCGCTGTTCACCACGCAGGACGGGATTTTATTGGTTGCAATCGGCAAGCCCGTCGATTACAACTCGGTTTCTATGGCGGCGACCTTTTATACGGGGCAGATAGAGTTTATTCTCGTTCCGCCCACGCAGATAGATATTCTGCTCGATTCGATTTCGGCGGTCAGATCCACGTCGAGCGCGCTCAAAACGCTGCAGACCGAAAGCGATAAGCAACTTCTTCGCATTGCAAAAGAGAACAACAACGGCACGGTTATCGAAGACGTTGAAGACATTATCAACGCCCCCGCCGTCCGCCTTGTAGACGCGATTATTAAGGAAGCGATTCCGTTCAGAGCCAGCGATATTCACATAGAACCGTTTGAAAAAATTGTTAAAGTGCGTTACCGTATAGACGGCGATCTGCAGGAAAGAGCAGACTTCCCGATCGATTCTTATCCTGCGATATGCGCACGTCTTAAAATTTTGTCGGGACTTAACATTGCAGAACGCCGTATCCCGCAGGACGGGCGTATCAATATGGTAATCAACGGTACCGAGTACGATTTCCGTGTTTCGACTCTGCCGACCGTTTACGGTGAAAAGTTCGTTGTCCGTATTCTCGATAAAACGTCGTTCAAATTCACGCGCGCCGAACTCGGCTTTACCCCCGAAGAAAACGCGGTTGTAGATAAAATTCTTTCGCACCCGCACGGCATAGTATTGCTTACCGGTCCTACCGGTTGCGGTAAATCGACCACGCTTTATTCGTTCCTTAAAGAAAAGAACACGTCGTCGGTCAACATCGTCACCGTCGAAGACCCTGTGGAATACACGTTGCCGGGCGTCAATCAGGTACAAGTTAACACAAAAGCCAATCTTACGTTCGCCGCATCATTAAGAAGTATTCTTCGTCAGGATCCGGACGTAATAATGATCGGGGAAATCCGTGACGAAGAAACCGCGGATATAGCGATAAGAGCGTCTATTACGGGGCACCTGGTATTTTCCACCTTGCACACCAACGACGCACCGGGCGCGTTTACCCGTCTTGTAGATATGGGCGTAAGCAACTACCTTGCCAAAGACGCGCTCATCGGCGTTATCGCTCAAAGACTTATAAAGCGGCTTTGCCCGGTCTGCAAAAAGCGTTACAGAACAACCGCAGAAGAAATGAAACTGTTAGGGCTTGACGAACCCGCGACCATTTACAAGAGTTCGGGTTGTCAGTTCTGCAACAATACGGGCTATAAAGGTCGTATCGCCATTCACGAAATACTTTATCTCGATAACAATCTTAAAGCAAACATAACGTCGGATATGAAGTCGGACGATATACGAAAACTTGCTATCGAACACGGTATGGTCGAACTTTCGGAATCGTGCAAACGTATAGTTTTGTCGGGCGTTACCGATATGGTCGAGTTTATGTCAATCAACGTTCAGTAATACGATTTATCGGCAAAACTACGCGAGAATTATTGTATGAAAAAGATTGCCAAACGGTCTGTTGTCTTGGTCTTGCTGATTTTTTGCGTTTTTTCGGGTTTTGCCTGTAAGGATGATATTGCGTACTTTTCGGCAACCAAGCGAAGAATAAAAACCGACGAAAACATAACAACTCAGTCGATAATGACGTTCAACGTCAGATGCATTTCGGGCGCAGATAAAAACGAATACAGCTGGAAAAACAGGGCTTCTTTGATTTGCGACCTTTTACAGGAAAACATGCCTTCCATAATCTGCATGCAAGAAAACCAAAAAGAACAATACGCTTTCTTCAAAAGATTTCTTAAAGGCTACGATTCGGTTGCGACGTACAGAGATTCCGGCACCTTGTCGGAATGTCTGCCTGTCTTTTACAGAACCGATATGTATGAACTTATCGATACGCAGACGTTCTGGCTCAGCGATACGCCCGATAAAATGAGCAATACATGGGACTCGGAATATTTCAGAATTTGCACTTTTGTTATTTTAATAAATAAAAATACCGACAAAGAATTTATTGTCGCTAACGTACATATCGATTATAAAAGTCGGGAAACTCAGATAAAAAGCATTCGGCTGATTTACGAAAGACTAAGCGCGTTTAATCTTCCGACCGTTGTAATGGGCGACTTCAACTGCGATTCGGACAGTGAAACCGTCGCTTTTGCAAAACAATACTTTGTCGATGTCGGGCAAGGTTTCGAAGACGAAAATAAGGGAACATTCAATAATTTCAATAACGAATATGCAAGTAAAAAAAAGGATTATATCGTGCAGCTTCCCGATAGTTTTGCCGTTCGTAATTACAAGGTAATCGATAAAAAATATAATGATCATTATGCAAGCGATCATTTTCCCGTTTATGCGGAAATTGATTAAAAAACGGACTGTCGCAGTTTTGCGAAAGCCCGTTTTTTGTTGTATGAAAGTGCCGATAATCGACCTATAAGCGCACATTTTAACAAAAAATGCCTAATAAATCAACGGCTTGGTTTGCTTTTTATATCGTTATATAAATCAAGTAGTTTGTTTGCGCGTTCCGCCGCAAGTTTAATAAATTGTTCGTCCGAAAGACTTTCGTATTGCGGCTTGCCCGCTTTTGCCGTTTCTATCATGAGCGTGCCGTCAAATCCGCAATCTTTAAGTTGCCGCATTAAAATCGAATAATCGATCGCGCCGTCGAACGGGAGCAGATGCATATCTTCGCCGACCGTTTTCATGTTGTCGTGAATATGAAGAGCGACGAGCCTGTCGCCGAACATAGGTAAAAACTGTTTTCCGCTTGTGTAGCAGTACTGATGCCCTACGTCAAGGCAGAACTTGCCGTGTTCGTTGTATTCGAGCGCGCAGGCAAGATTAGCCGTTTTACGCAGATTTTCAAAGGCAACGTAAACGCCGTATTCATCTGCTTTTTGCACAAGCCGTGCGATTCTTTCAAACCCGATATCGTTTACGATCGGTGCGTTATTGCCCGAAGAAAGGTGCGTTATAAGGCAGGGAATGCCGAATCTTGAGCAGTCTTCAAGCCCTTTTATCATTCTGGCAAGCATTTTTTCGCCCTTTTCGCCGTCTTTCCACATGTCGTTTATTCTGCAAACGCCGTTATCCAGAAAAGGTCCGTGCAGAGTGTCTACGGTGATTTCGTATTCATTTGTATAGCGGACGACTTCTTCGAGCCGCTCGTTTTCGGATGCGACGAACGTAGCGGAAAACCCGTTGTCTTTAAGCAGTTTTACCTGTTCTCTGATATTGCCGAGTGTTAAGCAATCGATGTTAATTCCTGTTTTCATACGACGGATTATACCACGCGAAAGAATAAAGGTCAAGTTTATGGCGCGCCGTAGCGTTAAACGGTTTCGGTAAGCCGAAGTTGTAATAAATAAAGCGGCGTAAAATCGGCATGAATAAGGCGAAAAAAGTTCAAAAAAACGCTTTACAATTATTTATATATTTATTATAATATAACATATAACGCACACGCGCGCGTACGGGACGCAAGAATGCTTACGGCGGCTTAAACAAAACAATCGCTTGTCGTGACAACAAACGCGTTGCGGAAATTCGTTGCAGTAAAACAAGACTACAGGCGAAAGTATCCGCAACGGAAAAGTATTCGTTACGCCGCAATAAACGCGGTGCGGCATTTCGAGCGAAAATCGAAGGCAAAAGGCAGGTAAAAATGGACGAAAATGAAGTCGGCAAAGTAACCGGTCAATACGGTGAAGGGCAGATACAGGTTCTCGAAGGACTTGAACACGTCAGGAAAAGACCCGGCATGTACATCGGGACGACCGATCTTCGCGGGTTGCACCATCTTATTCAGGAAATAGTCGATAACTCCATAGACGAAGCGTTAGCGGGCTATTGCACGGCAATCAGCGTAACTATAAACGCGGACGGTTCGTGTACGGTACTCGATAACGGCAGGGGGATTCCTACCGGTATACATCACACCGAAGGCGTTTCGGCTGTTCAGGTCGTACTTACCAAACTGAACGCGGGCGGTAAGTTCGGCGGCGGCGGTTATAAAATTTCCGGCGGTCTGCACGGCGTAGGTCTGTCGGTTGTTAACGCGCTTTCCGAATGGCTCGAAGTCGAAGTTTTCCAGAACGGCAACCATTATAAACAGATATATAACCGCGGCGTGCCGCAGCGCGAACTGCAGATAATCGGCACGTCCGACGTTACGGGAACCAAGGTTACCTTCCTTCCCGACAGAGAAATCTTCGAAAGCACGGTCTTCAATTACAATACGGTCAAGGTCAGACTTCGCGAACTCGCATACCTTAACAAAGGCTTGCGCATCACAGTCGAAGATAAACGCCCCGAGCAGGAAAACAAAGAAGAATTCTACTACGAAGGCGGTATTCGTCATTTTGTAGAAGATCTCAATAAAAATAAAGAAACGATATTCCCCGAACCCGTCTATTTCGAAAAGGTTTTCGGCGATATCACCATCGAACTCGCGCTTACCTATAACGACGGCGTAGACGAAACTATCTTCACGTTCGCCAACAACATTCACACGCAGGAAGGCGGCGCGCATCTCGACGGTTTCAAACTCGCGCTCACCAAACTTATAAACGACGCGGGTAAAAAACTCAACGTTCTTAAAGAAAACGATTCGTTATCGGGCGAAGACTCGCGCGAAGGGCTTACCGCGGTTATTTCTGTCAAACTTCCCGAACCGCAGTTCGAAGGTCAGACCAAGACAAAACTCGGCAATCTCGAAGTAAAAGGTCTTACGCAGAAAGCCGTTACCGAATGTTTCGGTTCTTTCCTTGAAGAAAACCCGTCGCTTGCAAAAGAACTCATTCTGAAATGTCTTACCGCAAAGCGTGCGCGCGAAGCGGCGAGAAAGGCTCGTGAAGCCATCAGAAAGAGTGCCTTTGAAAGTGCCGCGCTCCCCGGCAAACTTGCCGACTGTTCGGAAAAGAACGCCGAATTATGCGAAATCTTCCTTGTCGAAGGCGACTCGGCAGGCGGCACGGCAAAACAGGGCAGAGACAGACGGTTCCAGGCAATTCTTCCTTTAAGGGGTAAAATTCTTAACGTAGAAAAGGTAAGACCGCACCGCGCGCTCGAAAACGAAGAAATAAAGGCTATGATCACCGCGTTCGGCGGCGGCATGCAGGAAGACTTCGACGTCAGCAAGATCCGTTACGACAGAATTATCTGTATGAGCGATGCCGATGTAGACGGCAGCCATATCAGAATACTTCTTCTGACATTCTTCTTCAGATATATGCGTCCGCTCGTGGAGCAAGGGCATGTATATATCGCTCAGCCCCCGCTGTATAAGGTTACAAAGGGTAAAATCGAAAGATATTGTTATTCGGACGAAGAATTAAGAACCAATCTCGACGAACTCGGAAAGTGCGACGTTCAGCGTTATAAAGGTCTTGGCGAAATGAACGCCAAACAACTTTGGGAAACGACTATGAACCCCGAAACGCGTACTCTTCTTCGCGTATCGGTAGAAGACGCGCAGGAAGCGGAGAACGCTTTCAGTCTGCTTATGGGCGATCAACCCGATCTCAGACGTAAGTTCATAGAAGACAACGCCAAGTTGGTCAAAGATCTCGATATTTAACCTTAACCCGGACACACCCGACGCTATTTGGAGGTAGCGAATAAAATGGCAAAAAAAGAATTCAGCGCGGAACTCACATCCGAGTTCAAGCAAAAACTGGAAATGACCAATATAATCAACGTCGAAGTCGATCAGGAACTTAAAAAGTCCTTCATTGCATACGCAATGGCGGTTAACGTATCGAGAGCGATCCCCGACGTGCGCGACGGTCTTAAACCCGTTCACAGAAGAATACTTTACGCAATGAACGAAATGGGGCTCACCCCCGACAAGGCGTACAAAAAATGTGCGGCTATCGTCGGTGACGTTCTCGGTAAATATCACCCGCACGGCGACAGTTCGGTATACGACGCGTTAGTCAGACTTGCGCAGGACTTCTCTATAAACCTGCCCCTTGTCGACGGTCACGGAAACTTCGGTTCGGTCGACGGCGACCCTGCCGCGGCTTACCGTTACACCGAAGCGAGAATGAGCAAACTCGCGCTCGAAATGCTGCGCGATATCGATAAAGAAACGGTAGACTTCTATCCCAACTTCGACGATACGAGAATGCAGCCGACCGTACTTCCCGCAAAGTACCCCAACATTCTGGTAAACGGCTCGGACGGTATAGCGGTCGGTATGGCGACCAACATTCCGCCGCACAACCTTAACGAAGTAATAAACGGTACTATCGCCCTTATAGAAAACCCCGAAATAACAATCGAAGAGTTGATGGAGCATATTCCCGCTCCCGACTTCCCGACGGGCGCAACCTTGCTCGGCAGAGCGGGTATCAAAAACGCGTTTATGACGGGCAGGGGCAATTACGTTCTCCGCAGTAAATGCGAAATAGAAGATTTTGCCAACGGCACCCGCCACAGAATAGTCGTAACAGAAC
>CAKQXZ010000015.1 GCA_934292955.1 uncultured Clostridia bacterium | reverse complement strand
AAAAACCCCGAAACGGGCAAAGATTGGAGCAATCACTTTTTTAACGATTTAAGTTATATTATGAGCGTAACGCACACCGGCGCAACCTATTCGAGATACGTCGATAAAAACTCCGTGCAGGTTACGCTTAACTGTCCGCTTTCGTCCTATCTTTATTTAAGAGACGCGGAAAGCAAAAAATACTGGAACGTCGCGGGTTATCCGTCGCTTAACAAAATAAGCGGGTATAAGTGCGAACACGGTCAGCAGTTTACCCGCATTTCGTCAACCGCAAACAAGATATTCGCTTCCGTAACTTACGCCATCGCTCCGAACGACACGCGCGAGATCTGGAAAGTAACGCTTAAAAACACCGATAAAAAACCGCGCGTAATAGACTTGTTTGCAACGACCGCTTTCGATCTTAACGGGTTTGCTCAGCCCGTTTATTACAGTTCGGTCACGACTTCTTTTACCGAGTTTGTAAGCGAAGCCAACGCAATTTTTAACGAAAACAGAGATCCTTATCGGCCGCACGAACTTGCTTCGGGATATATTGCGTCGAGCGAACCCGTTTATTCTTACGACGGCAATTACGAAAAGTTTATCGGCACGATGGGAACTCAGACCAAGCCTTACGTTTTAGAGCATGGGCTCGATTGCACACGTTCCTTAGCGACTGTAAGAACGCGCGGCGGCATACTGCAAAACAGAATAACTCTTGCCGCTGGCGAAGAAAAAGTCGTTTATTATATTCTCGGGCTTACCACCGATAAGCAAACGCTTATTAAGTCTTACAAGGGCTTTGTTTCCGAATGCGAAACCATTATAGAAAACGCGCTTAACGGCGAAAACCGTTTCGGCAATCTCAGAACGACCTGCCCCGAACCGCAGTTCAACCGCATTCTCAATTTCTGGGCGGAACATCAGGTTTCGTACTGCATGCTCGGCAAAAAAGCGGTCAGAGATAACGCTCAGCTCGGCATGGCAATGCTCAATTTCAACCTGCCGCTTGCCAAAAAGACTATCGACGAATGCGTAGCTCACCAATATAAAGACGGGCATGCCGTTTTAACATGGTATCCGTATTTAGAGCCGAATATTTACTCCGACCCGTCGGCATGGATGATTTACGCCGCTTGCGGTTATGTAAAAGAATCGGGCGACTTCGATTATCTCAACAAAAAACTCGATTATCTCGACGGCGGAACCGCCACCGTTTACGAACACCTTCGTCAGGCTATCGTCTGGTTCGAACGCGAAGATAACTACGGCGCGCACGGCTTGCCGAGAATTCATCACGCCGACTGGAACGACGCGCTCAACATTCCCGACGACAAAGCCGAATCCGTCCTTATGGCTATGCTTATATGCAAAGCCTACGACGATATGACCGAACTCGCAACCTATATCAAAGACTACGAATACGCCGAAAAACTCAAAGCGGCTAAGGAAAAACTCGTCAAAGTCACAAACGAAGTCGCTTTCAACGGCGATTATTATGTAAGAGCGTTCTCCAAATTCGGCGTAGTAGGCGATAAATCGTGCGAAAACGGCGGAAAAATCTACGTCAATACGCAGAGTTGGTCTGTTCTTTCGGGCGTATGTCCGCAAGACAGGCTCGATAAAGTAATAAAGGCAATGGATTCCACCGAAACGGACGAAGGTATTCCTATGTGCGTTCCGTCGTATAAAACTTACGACGAAAGCGTCGGCAGAATGAGCGGAATGCTCCCCGGCGTTTACGAAAACGGCGGTATTTACAATCACGCGGGTTGCTTTAAGGTAATGGCGGACTGCAAACTCGGCAGGGGCGATAACGTCGTAAACGCGCTTAAAAAAATCGCGCCCGACGGCAAATTCAATCCGTCGTCAAAAACCACAACCGAACCGTATGTATTCACCAACTGCTACTTGAAACATCCGTCGGTAGATATGCAGGTCGGCTTTTCATGGCAGACAGGTACGTCGGCATGGGGGCTTATGTGCTATTACGAAGGCATTTTAGGTCTTCAGCGCGGGTATGACGGATTGCATATAAATCCTGCTCTTCCGTCCGATTGGAAGACTTGCGACGCGCAAAGAACCTATCGCGGCAACCGTCTTAAAATCAAGTATATAAACAAGGGCGGCAAAAAAGTAAAACTCACCGTAGACGGAAAGAGAATAAAAGGCAACGTCGTTCCCTTGTTTGCCGATAACGACGAGCATATCGTCAAAGTCGAACTGGCAGACTGATGGCTTCAAAATATCTCGTAATGAGCCTTGACGACGGCACGACTCAGGACGAAAAGGTTATTTCCCTTTTAAGAAAGTACAATCTTACCGCAACTTTCAATATCAATTCGGGCAGGCTGGGCGAAAAGGAAGAAATTCCCGTTCCCGCATACAACGGCAAACCCCTTCTGCACGACAAAGTAACCGCCGAAGATATCAAAGGCGGGCTGTATAACGGGTTCGAAGTCGCCTGTCACGGGCTTACGCACGCAAAGCTTAACGAAGCGGACGACGGCGAACTTAAAAAAGAGATTTTCGAAGATTACGATAATATTTCTTCTCTTACCGGTGTAAATCCGTGCGGAATAGCATATCCCGGCGCTTTGCCGAACTATAACGAAAGGGTTATAAATACGCTTAAAAAAAGCGGCAAACTTTTTTACGGCAGAACCATAGAAGAAACGCACGGGTTTTCTTTCCCCGCCGATTTTTTAAGGTGGAACCCGACATGTCAGTTCCGCGGCGACGAACTGCTTTTAAGGGCTGAAGAGTTTTTCGATATGAAGCCCGAAAAAGACGCATTGTTTTTCGTCTGGGGTCATTCTTACGAGTTCGATTTAGGCTTGGAGTGCTGGGATAAACTTGAATATTTCTGCGGCGAAATCGAAAAAAGAAAAGATATAATCTGCCTTACATGTTCCGATTTTTATAATCGCTTCAAACAAAAATGAAAAAACTTATTTCAATTGCCGTCGCCTTGGTTTTGGCGTTTTCGCTGATCGGTTGCGGCGGCAGAAACAGCGCAGATAAGGAAATGAAAACTCCCAAAAAATATTTTACGCTTTCATTCGACGACGGCACGACCGAAGACGAAAAACTGATCGCGCTTCTCAAAAAATACAATATTTCCGCAACCTTTTGCGTAAACACCGGGCTTATGAACGGCGAAGTAAGTATAGAAGTTGCAGGCGAATGGAGAAGAACGGACTTCGATTACGCCAAAAATAACCGCATTTATCAGGGTTTTGACGTTATTTCGCACGCATACACGCATAAAGAGTTTACAAATCTCGGCGACAGTGATATCGTGTATCAGGTAAAAACCGACGCCGAAAAAATAAAAGAGTTGACGGGCGAAAGTCCTGTAGGCGTGGCATATCCCGGCGGCACTGCGTATTACGACGATCGGGTTATAAGCGTTTTGTTATACGATACCGATATCCGCTTTGCACGTGATACCGACGATACTTACGGTTTCGGGCTGCCCGAAAACTTTATGGCTTGGAAACCTACTTGCAGTCTGCTCGATAACAGGCTTATGTCGCTTGCCGAAAAGTTTACGAGCGCCGACACGCAGGAAGACATGTTGTTTTATGTGTGGGATCATCCTTGGGCGATTTCGGCGTATAACGCATGGGATAAAACCGAAAAATTTTTAGAGTACATGTCTGGAAGAGAAGATATCGTCTACGTTACGAACAGCGAATTTTACCGATTGTTCAAAGACGACATTCCGTCCAAAGGTCTTTGGAATTAAAAACAGAAAGTCCTTTTGCGGGGCGCAGTCTTTCGGCGCGGTCGTCTTTACAGAATAAGGAAAAACAAAAAATGAAGAAAATATCATACGTTTTACCAAAGAAAATAGTAATTGTTTGCGGCGAAACAGAAAACGCGCAATCGCTGCTTCAACAAAAGACTTTGCAGATAGGCTTAGGCGAAAGCGACGTTGCCGTCGTCAAAGGCAAATGTCGGCTCGTGCTCGACTTCGGCGAAGAATTATGCGGCGGTATACGCGTTTTAATGCATTACGTCAACGGCGGTCACCCCGTAAGGATTCGTTTCGGCGAGTCTTTAACCGAAGCCGTTACGCCGCTCGGTGAAAAAAATGCCACAAACGACCATTCCGCGCGTGATTTTTCGGCTGATATTCCACAACTTTCCGACGGGCGTTTCGGTCAGACGGGTTTTCGGTTCGTCTGTCTCGAATTTTCGGGCGGGGAGTACAGAATTAAAAGCATAGTTGCCGAAAGCGAAAGCGAAAATCATGAAGTCAAGGGTAGTTTCGAGTGTTCCGACAGCCTTGTCAACGATATTTATTCGGTCGCGCGCAAGACCTTGCTTTTGTGTCTGCAGAACGGAATGATATGGGACGGCATAAAACGCGACAGACTGGTCTGGATAGGCGATCTGCACCCCGAAACGTTAGGACTTTTATATACTACGGGCGATATTAAGAATATAGAAAACTGTCTTGATTTTTCCGCAAACGAAACTATGCCTACACAATGGATGGACGGGCTTACGTCGTACTCGTTCTGGTGGATAATCGTGCTTTACGATTATTATCGTTTTACGGGAAGAAAGGAAATTATCTTAAACCACGCCGACTATCTCGAAAAACTTATTAAAAACACCGAAAGTTTAATCGGCGAAGACGGAACCACGTCTTTCCCCAACGACTTTTTAGACTGGCAGACCAACGGCACCAAAGACGCCGCCGAAGGTGTTGCCGCGCTTTGTAAAATCGCTTGCGAACGCGCTGTAAAACTTCTTGAAATCGCGGGCAAAAATACTGCTTTTGCAAAACGCGCCGCGGCAAAATTGGCAAAACGGCAAAAAATCGCGCTTAAATACAAACAGGCGGTCGCAATGCGTTATCTTGCCTTCGAAGAAGACAAACAAACGACGGGAAACGCCCTTGCGGCGGGCGGAGCGAAAGGGCTGTCTTCTTTTATGAGTTATTACGTTCTTACCGCCGTAAAACAAACTGTCGGCGCGAAAAACGCAATGGATATGATGAAAGAATACTACGGCGGAATGCTCGATAAAGGCGCAACGACTTTCTGGGAAGATTTCGACGTGGATTGGATAAAGCAGAGCGGCAGAATAGACGAAATTCCCGAAAATGGCAAAAAGGACATTCACGGCGATTTCGGCAAGTATTGTTATACGGGTTTCCGCCACTCGCTGTGCCACGGCTGGTCGTGCGGTCCGATAGAGTTCCTTACGGAAACCGTTCTCGGCGTTTCCGTTGCCGAAGCGGGCTATAAAAAAGTAGTCGTTTCGCCCGATCTTTGCGGACTTAAGTATGCAAAAGGCAGCGTGCCCACTCCGTCGGGAACGATTGAAATAAATCATACGGCAACAGAAAACGGAATAAAAACGCAGATTATCTGCCCCGAAAATATAGAAATTACCGCAGTCGGCTGCGATTGCGATATAAAACGCAAATAATATATGATAGATTTCGATTTACTTAAAAATCCGCCCGCAATGTACCGCGGAAAGCCTTTCTGGGCGTGGAACGGCAAAATAGAAAAAGCCGAAGTCGAACGGCAGATAAAAGCCCTTAAAAAAATGGGGTTCGGCGGGGCGTTCATTCATTCGCGCACGGGGCTTGTAACCGAGTATATGAGCGAAGAATGGCTCGACGACGTAAAGTTCGCCGCCGAAAAACTGCACGAAAACGGTCTTGAAGCCTATCTTTACGACGAAGACCGATGGCCGAGCGGCACTTGCGGCGGTTACGTCACGCAGGAAAAATGCTTTCGCGCCAAATATATGACGTATAAAGAAATAACCGAAGAATACGAAAAGCCCGAAAATTTCATCGGGCTTTTTGCCGTTATATTCAACGGCTTGTCGGTTAAAGAATATCGCAAGATATCTTCGCCCGCAGATAAAAAACAGGACGAGCGCGTTTTTGTTTTTTATTATGACTACATGCAGCCCGACAGTTTCTACAACGGCTATACCTATGCCGACACTATGAACCTGCAGGCGACCGAGCGGTTTATAGAACTCACTCACGAAAAGTATTACAAATCGTTCGGAAATCTTTTCGGTGCCGTCATAAAAGGCATTTTCACCGACGAACCGCACAGAAATCCATATCTTAACGGTTTCGGCAGAAAAGAGAAAAACGCCGAAAAAGAAATTCCTTACACCTACGAATTATTCAACGAGTTCGAAAAACGCAAAGGGTATAAAATAGAAGATCGTTTACCCGTTCTTTGGTTCGGCAGCGATAAAGCCGAATTCTGCAAGGAAGCTTACGACCTTATAGAAGTCGAACAGCAACTGTTTCTGGAAAACTTCGCCGCGCCTTATCGGAAGTGGTGTAAAGACCACGGCATTTTAGTTACCGGGCATGTTCTGCACGAAGATAATCTTGCCGCGCAAACGACCATGTGCGGCAGCGTAATGCGCTATTACGAGTTTATGGATATGCCGGGCATGGATAACCTTTGCGAAGATAATTTCGCGGTCAACGTGCCTGCGCTGGTAAAATCGGTTGCAAAGCAACTCGGCAAAAAGTTCGTGCTTGACGAGTTATACGCGGCTACCGGCTGGAAAATGACCTTTGCCGATTACAAGCGCACGGGCGAATGGCAGAGTATGGGCGGCATAAACTTAAGATGCCCGCATCTTAGTTGGTACACCATGAAAGGTCAGGCTAAGCGCGACTATCCCGCAAGTTTTTTAACCCAGTCTGCTTGGTGGGAAGATCACGATTATATCGAAAGTTATTTTTCGCGCTTGCAGTATCTGCTTACCGAAGGCGAAGAAGACGTCGACGTTGCCATAATCAACCCCGTAGAATCGCTTTGGGGGCTTGTCAACGAGCGTACTTTCGTCAACTGTTTCGGCTCGGATAACCCCGTCGTTATTAAGCTTGAAAAAGAGTATTACGAACTGTTTAAGTATATCAGGCTTAACGGCGGCGCGGCGGATTATATCGACGAAGGTATTTTTTTTAATCACGGCTATGCCGAAAACGGCGAACTTATAGTCGGCAAAAAAAGATATAAAAAGATTATTCTTAACGGAAATATAAATCTTCGCTCGTCCACATTAAGCGCGCTTAAAGAGTTTTTGTCGGGTGGCGGAACGCTTATTTCCGCGGGCGATCTGCCTGAATATCTCGACGGAGAAAAGTACGATTTTTCAACCGAACTTAAAGGCGTTCTGAACGTAGGGTTTGATCCCGAAAAGGTGTTGTCGCTTATAAAAAAGCAGGATTATACCGTAAACGGCAACGATTTTATTATGGAAAAAAGGCTTTTCGGCAAAAACGCATGCTATTTTGTCCTTAACCGCGGCGAAGGCGATAATGACGGCGAAATTATCATTAAAACCGATAAAACGCCCGTCGCGATAAATCTTTCAGACGGAAGTTTATACCCGATAGAATTTTCAAAAAACGGCGATTGTATAAGCGTAAAAAAGAATTTTGCGCGCGGCGAACTTCTCGCACTGTATTTATCGGACGATAAACCGACTAAAACAGGGCAAAAAACGTTTGTTAAAACCGACGCGCCGAAAGAATTTGATTATGAACTGAGCGAGCCGAATATTCTGCCGCTTGACTATGCCGATTGTTATATCGACGGCAACTTTTTCTTCGGCGGCACCGTTCTCGATATCGACGAAAAATTAAGGGATAAATTTTCTTTCGAACGCCGCCACGGCGAAATGATTCAGCCATGGTTTCGTAACAAGTTTTACCCCGAGCCGAAAAAGGCTTGCGACGTTAGGCTGTCGTTTAAGTTCAACGTTAAAACCGTTCCGCATAACGCTTGGGTTATGACCGAAGACGAAACCGCATCAATCACGGTAAACGGAATAAAATTAAACAATGACGACTTAACCGACGGTTTTGCCGACGTTTGTTTCAGAAGAATAAACATACCCGCGGGCGCGCTTAAAACTGGCATCAACGAACTTACCGTTACTTTTGCTTTTACCGATCGTTACGATATAGAAAGTTTATATTTAACGGGCGATTTCGGCGTTTCTTCAGACGACGAAATTATCGCTCTGCCAAAAAAACTTACGGCGGGCGATATAACAAAGCAAGGTCTTAAATACTACGGCGGCAGAATAAAACTTAGCGCAAGTATGAATAACGGAAAGTATAAAGTTAAACTTAAAGAACTGCCGTCCGCTATCTGTTATTTCAATCAAAATCCCGTCGCTTTTATGCCTTACGAAACCGAGTTTGAAGTAGCGGGCGGAAAGTTGACCGTCGAAGTCGTTCTTAACAGGCAGAATACATTCGGCACGACTATAAAATCGGGCAAAAGAGACGGAATTATCCCGCAAGGTCTTCCGCAGAATATCGAAATATCCAAGCAGAAATAATAGCACAATAAAAATGTGATAAACTTGCTGTAAAACGAGTAATAATAAACGGCGGAGCGGCTGAAAACAGTCGTTTCGTCTTTTATATTGTTAAAAGAGGCATTAAACATCTGAAACGCGGTGGTGCGGCAACAAAGAGATATTTAATTTGACAATCGCGGCTTAAAATGATATAACGGAAACAGCGGAGCGCGGCTATACAAAGCCATACAAACACAAAAACATTTTTCCGCAAGGGGTGCAGCGATTGGATTATAAAACGGAGCATTATGTTTTTCATTGCGTAAACAACAAAACCGCCGAAAGGGATATCGAAACCATTGCAAAAAGGCAAGAAGAAGCATATGCCGATATCACTGCGGTTCTGAATGTCAGATATGACTTTACGATTAACTATTATCTTGTTAACACTCCCGAAGAAGTAGCAAAAACGACGGGGTATCCCTATCCCGTAAACGGGCTGGCGTGTTTTTCAGATAAGAGCGTTTATGCGGTTTTTTCGGATGACGTAAAATGTATCGGTCCGCACGAAGACGCACATCTTATATCCGAAACTATCGGAACGCCAGATTCCGATTTTTTGTGCGAAGGTTTGGCAATGTATTTTGACAAGCGTTGGTGGGGTGTGGATAACCGTTTATGGTGCAGGTATTTTATTGAAACCCGCGCATTCGTCGCCCCCATAACATTGCTGAATAATCGAGAGTTCGATAAAGTCGATTGCTCTGTGTCTTATCCGATCGCGGGCGCATTCACCGCTTATTTAATAGAGAAACTCGGAATCGATAAATACAAGCATTTCTACGCGCTTAAAAACATAAACGATATAAGTTCCGAAAGCGCGCTTTATAAAGAACTGCGTTCAATATCCGATGATTTTATCGATTCGATAAAAAATATAAGCATGACCGACGCCGAAAAAGAACACGTAAAAACGGTGTACGAGTTAAATATGTCAGATTAAATACCGCCGATTTTACATATTCGTGCGGCGGTAGGTCGGTGAGAAATTTTATCCCGGGCATTCAAGGGCATAGCCGAAGAATATAAGCCTAAGCCGCATTTTTCAACAGCCGCGCGACCTTACATATGTAAACTCATATACAATTCAGATGTAACGTATATGCAATTTGTTTGTCAAGGCTAACTATTGTAAAAAGTCGGCTTTTTGTGTGCTTTTTATAGTGCTTTACTATAACTGTTAACGCATTTTCCCCGCGCGCTAAAATAATAAATCAACGCTCAAAAAACATAAAAATCGTTAAAATTTTAAGTTTTTGTCCGCACAACCGCTAAAAAATCGATTAAAAATATTTTTAGTCAACCGCTAACGGCGGCGCGGGCGTAGGTATCGCTTTGGCGGTATGCGGCGCGGCGTTCTGGGGGCTTAATCCCGTTGCGGCGTTGTTTTTGTGCCTTGTTGCGGTGGAATTTTTCCTGCCGCTCCGCGCCTTCGGTTCTGCCTTCCACGTTGCTATGAACGGCGCAAGCGCGGGCAAAAAAATAATTTCTCTTCTTAACATGGTTTAACGATACCCCCGCGGATATTTCGGGCGGCAAACTCGTTTTAAGCAACGTCGGAGTCTATAAGTTGACCTATAAGGCGATGAACGCGCGTTACAAGACGTCGCTTAACAACGATTCTTTTACCGAATTCGTAGTTACTATCCGCTCGGTTGCGGGCGAAAACGAACTTGTAAAGTTCAACGATATAAACAATATTCTGCCCGAAACCGCGGGGATTATCGCCGGCAGAGTTGCGGAAAACGGCGAAACTTACAAAAAAGCGGCTGCCGCAATGAAGTCCGTTGCCGATAATTTCGAAGTGTATTCGGTCGAACTTCTCGACGGTAACGGCGATCCCATATTTTTAAGCGGCAAAATCGAACTGCTTTTCCGCGCCGACGATTATTTCGACCGCACCAAAGCCGAAGTCTACTTTATGGACGATAACGGTGCTATAGCCCGACTTTCCGCAAGCGGATACGGCAGATACGTCGCCGCAAAAACAAGCAACACGGGCGCGTTTATCGTATGCGTTCCGGGCGTTGCGTTCCGTATGCCTATGTGGGGCTATGCCGTTATAGCGGCGGGCGCGTTGGTCGTTATTGCGGGCGTAATCGTCGCAATAGTCGTTACCGTAAAGCGCAAAAAGAAAAACGCGTAATTCCCCCGCGCAAATTGCAAATCATAAATTAAATTGCAAATAAAAAAAGACCTTGAACTCGGGCGCAAACGCTCTTGTTTTCAAGGTCTTTTATTGTTGTTAATCAAAACAATTATTTATATATTTCTGACAAATGAATTTTACCGTTTTTCTGTCTGATTTTATCTTGCAGTTCGGCAACGTCGATTGCGGTAAGGTCGTCGCCCATAGAGCAAGCAATGCCCGCCGCTTCGCCCGAAACCGCGCATACGGGAATAACTCTCGTCAGTTCCCACACGTCGTCGTTTGCGGAAATGCATCTGCCGGCTGTAATCACGTTTTTAATTCTTGTTCCCGCCAGGCACGAATAGGGCAGTTCGAATACCTTATCGATTTCTTTCCACGAAGCAAAACAACCCACGCTGTCGGAAAACTCCTTTCTTTCGTCGCTCATTTTAAGCGAATAAACGCCGTCCAGTCGTTCGGACATTCTTATCAGCGGCACGGTCGGAATAGTCGCCATTCCGTGCTTTTCGCTTACCTTTCCGTTATGCAAAAACCTTTCCAGCATGCTCGCGTGCGATTTCACCGTCGCAAGCGAAACTTCTTTGGCGTTCGTCGCGTCAAACCCGTTCGCATAGCATTCGGGCGAACTTTCCTTATCGCTCGAGCCGAACGTTCTTAATTTATATTCTCCGTCGTAAACTTCGTAGTACCAGGCGGCAAGCAGATTTTTATCCCCGTAAACCGCGGTTTTTTCGCCCGCAAGTCTGCATATGGCGGCGTCGCCCGTCGCGTCCACAAAAGTGCGCGCAAAAACGTCGGTTAACCCTTCGCGGTTATACACTTTCAGCGCGCATATTTTGTCTTTACTTTCGTTCATATCGGCAGAAACAACCGTCGTGCCGTAGAGTATTTCGACCTTTTCTTTCAGCAGCAGTTGCTCCATAAGTATGGCAAAAACGTTGGCGTCAAACCGCGTTTCGTACCTTTTGCTTTTCACCGCCGCGTTGTCGAACCATTCCTTAGGGTAGTCGAACTGCGCCCCGTGCGCAACCGAAAGTTTAAGCAGTTCTTCCGCCAGCCCGAAAGAAACCTGATTGCCTTTTCCGTCGCACAGCGGCAGATAAATCGTAATAAGTCCCGCTGTCGCAAGCCCGCCGAGCATATATCCGCTTTCTATAAGCAGAACTTTCTGTTTTTCGCGCGCCGCGGCAATCGCTGCGGAAACTCCCGCAATTCCGCCGCCCGCAACAATCACGTCATAGTTTTTAATTCCGGTCATTTTCATATTCTCCCGCCCGGCTCCCGCCGATGTTTTAATTGTGTTTTAACGTCAACATTATACTTTATAATCGCGCCAAAGTCAATTTGCGAAATTTATAAATTTTCAAAAATTCGTCCGTAAAACCGTTCCGTATTTTTCAAACATAATATTCGATATATTATTTTTATTTGCCGGACATCTCTTGAAAAAAACGGCGGTATGATATATAATTATTTTGCCCGAAACAAAGCGGCATACATAGTCTTACGGCGCTGCGGCATATAGTCTAAAACCGCAAAAAAGGGGCTATAGGTCGATTATCGGGTAGTTTGCATTAAAAATCGGGGAAGTTGTTGCAATGGAACAAAAAGATTTCAGCGTTTACGAAAATAAAACATGGCTTATGCCTGTATGGAAAGGAGACATAGTTTACGGCGAAACGGTGTGCGTGCTTAAAAACGCGCTCGACGAAATACGCCCCAAACGCCTTGCCTATCCCATCAAAAAAATAATATCGGTAAAGAGTTTCAATCTTAAAACCACCTACGTCGAAGGCAAAGATTATTCGGTGAACGAATACGGCGAACTCGTCGTCGATAAAGACGGCGCAATTCCCTATCTTGATTGGAAAGACTATCGTTTCGATAAGTTTGTCGACGACGGCGTGCATATCAATTCGGCAGACGCTCTCGGCGCGCAGTGCGTTCGCGAACTTTTTGCCGAGAGCGACGGAATGAGCGCGTACGTTCTGTGCGTAACCTACGTTCACGAGCCCGACGATTATTACGATTTCGTTCCCGGCAGAAGCGAAAAATTCGAAAACGCGCTTGAAAAAATCAAAAACGGAAAAACGTTAAGGCTTGCTTTTTACGGCGATTCCATCACTTACGGTTGGGGGGCGAGCGCGCTTAAAGACGTGCAAAAACCGCCCTATACGCCCCCTTATTGCGAAATGGTCGCCGATTATCTGACCGAAAACGGCGCGAAAATCATAAAGGAAAATTTCGCCGTGAGCGGCAAGTGTTGCGACTGGGCAGAGCAGCCCGAAAACCTCGGCAAGGTAGCGGCTTTTAATCCCGATCTTGTCATTCTCGCATTCGGCATGAACGATGCGGGCGTTTTCCGTCCCGAAGTCTTTCAGGAAAAAATGCAGGGCATAATCAAAGCTATCCGTTCGGTAAACCCGCTTGCCGAGTTCGTAATCGTTTCGTCGATATTGCCTAACGAAAACGTCGCTTTCACCGCAGGTTCGTCGATTCTTAACTATCACCGCGAATACCCGCGCGCTTTTTACCGGTTAGAAAGCGCAAATAATGGCGTAGGCTATGCAAACGTAACCGAAATGCACCGCAAATTGTTAGAGCGCAAAAACCTTATAGATACGCTTTCAAACAACGTAAATCACCCCAACGACTTTATGCACAGGGTTTACGCGCAGATCGTATTAAAAACCTTGCTCGGCGATTCTTTCTGTTGATTGCCGCACGATAAAACACGCAAAAATCGGTCTATAGGTCGATTATCGCGCTGTTAAATAAAAAACGCCGCCTTTATATAAAAAAGAACGCAGGAACAGACTTTTCCCGCGTTCTTTTTTGCACTTTTAAGGCATGTGCCTTTTTCTATAAACGATTTTTTCCCGTGCACTTTTTCTCAAACTTATTTATCTTTAAGAATTTTCTGCGTTTTAGACTCGATGTTCTTTTTGAAGAACGAATGATAAAACGCGTCGTCGTCGAGCATAAAATCTTCTTCGTCAATTCTTACCGCAACCGACTTATAGAGTTTTGAAGTATGGTCTATTTCGTCGTTCAGAAACGATTGACGGCACTCGGTCGGGGTAATGCCGGTAGTTTTTCTGAACTCGTAAAGCATCTGTCCGTAAGACGAAAATCCTACTTGTTTTGCGATCTCGCTTATGGGAAAGTTCGATTCGCGCAGCAGTTGCAGACTTTTTGAAATACGCATCGAAGTCAGCGTTTCAAAAACCGTTTTGCCCGTCATTTTTTTGAACTGCGTAGCAAGATATTCTTTCGAAAGCCCCGCCGCTTCGGCAATCTGCGCCAACGTTATTTTTTTATTAAGATTGTTTTTAAGATACACGAACGCTTTTTTCAAAAAACTTACCGCGCCTTGTTTAACTGCCGTAGCGCTTTTTGCTATCTCGTTGAAAAACAGTAGCAGATGGCATTGTACGGTGCAGGCGTCTTCAATGCAGTCCGACCGTTTAAGCAGCGAAGCGATAAGATTATGGAACGCAAGCGAAACTTTCGAATTATCGGTAAGAATGCTGTATTTAGCAGGCGACCGCGCAATATTTTTCAAGCTCGTGCCTTCTATTAAAGAGCCGTAGTATATAGGAACAATCGAATTTACGTTAAACGGATTATAATCTTTGGGCTGTTTAGGCTCCAGCTCGATATTATAAATCATAACGTTTTTTTCTGTGACCTTAAGGCGGTGAAAAAGATACGCGTCGATAAAAATAAATTCGCCCTGATGAATAGTCAGCGACGTAATTTCCGATTTCTCCGCCTTTTCGGGCTGAGTAATGGCGGCGTTGTCGGGGTCTTTAAGTATTTCTATATTAAAGTTCCCGCGCGCGGCGTACATAAATTCGAAATAGCCGTGGTTGTGCATTCCCATATAAAAATCAAGATCGAAAACCTTGATATAAAAGGAGATCGGCTCAAGAACAAGCCCGCCTATGTCCTTAAAATAAATTTTTTTAACTTCATCCTGATTGTTCACAATGGTTTGCTCTCCGTGGGGGTTATAAGCAAAAACAGTATAACACAGATTTTTCTGTTTGCAAGAGTTTTCTTCTAAAAAAACACCCTTTAACGGTAAAAATAATTAACCGTTTTAAGTTGAACTTCAAATTGTTAATAAAATAAACCAAAAAGACCTTGAAATGTGCCCTTTTGTATGGTATAAGGGTTGTGCCGCAAAAATGAAGCGTGCGGCGGGTTTGTCGAAAGAATTAAAAAAATTCCCCGCAAAAAGCAAATAATCTTAATATTTTCAACACGACGTAAAAAATATTATTTTGATTTTGCAAAACCGTCTTGAAATCGGCTGAAACTTCGGATAAAATAAACCCGCAAAAAGCAAAATAAACTCGAAAAACATTTCAAAAGGCATGCCTTTTGCTTGACAAAACAAGTTTGTCAAGCAGCATCGCTTAAATGCAAAAAAGAACTTATCGTGCGGAAACCGTGCGTAAGAATAAAAAATCATATTTTTGGAGGAAATGATTTATGGCAACCACAAAAAGTCGTTTATTGACGGTCGCGCTCTCGCTCGCCGTAGCAATAAGCGGAATATTTTCGGCAGTCTTTTACACGGCTCCTACCGTAAAAGCAGACGGCGAATCGGCTAAAGAAATTTTACCTGTCGCTAAGTATGAATTCAAAGACGAAAACAACATCGGTAAGGACTCGATGGGTAACTTCGACCTTACTTTCCGTAACGAATGGAAGGCGGACGGAACCGGTCCTTTACTTAATGAATTTACAATGCTCGAAGGCGGCGGAATTTCTTTCGATAAAAAACTCTGTCTGGCTGCCGATATAGGCGATAAAGACGTTGTCGCAAATACTTCGGCTCTTACGTTGGTAGCCGTCGTTAAAGCGTCTACGTCGGCTTCGAACTGGGGACATATCGCGGGCGTCGGTTATCTCAATAACGCAGGCAAGAGTTTGTCTATCGCAAGTCTTGCCGACAGTGCCGTCAGCCAGATCGGCGCGTATAGCGCAAACAGCGATTACAGCGGTATCTGGAATCAATGCACGGTCGTAAGAGAAACCGAAAACTTCCACACCGTAATACTCAGTGCTCAGCCCGGCGGAAAATTTTCGATTTTTGTTGACGGCGCACTCATAGACGATTCCAAAACGCTTGCCGCAGATTGGACGGCTAAATCCGAGAACCATTCTTTCTCTATCGGCGGTGAATTTAACGGCAATGGCGCATACACCACGTCCGCTTCTCTTAAAAACGTAACCGTATATAACTTCGCAATGAGCGAAACCGCAGCAACCGCTTACTACAACAACGGCAAAGTTACCGCCGCCGATTTAAGCGGAGTTAAAACCGCCACCAAAGCGGAAATTGCTTTCGAAGGCGATGCGACTAAGGTTGCTCTTAACATGGCTATGACGACCGACGAAATGTTCGCCGCATTGAACCCCGCAACCGCAACTCTCACTTTAACCGACGAAACCACCGCAACCGCTGACGTTAAGTGGACTAAAGTAGTTAAAGAAGAAGGCAAATATTACGCAGTCGGAACTCTCGAAACCGGCAAACTCGGTATCGTAGATCTCGTAGGCGAAGTAAATTACGAACTTTCGGTTGCTTCCGTTAAAGCAATAGGCGAGCCTGTATTTGCAAACGGCGTTGCTACCGAACAACTCAAAGACAGCATGACTCAGGCAGAAATGCTTGAAAAACTCAACAACGCAACCGTTACCGTAACTCTTTCCGACGAAAGCACGGTAGATGTACAGGTAACTTTCACCAGAATCGAAGCTAATCTCGGCGAATACACCGCTTACGGCGACGTAGTCGTGAACGGAACCACCGTTGCTACCGCTTCCGTTAAACTTAACGTAGAGCAGACCAACGAAGGTATTGCAAAAGAACTCGTTCCCGTAGCTAAATGGACTTTTGATACCGAAGAAACCAAACTTCAGGATTCTATGGGTAAATACACTCTCCAGAACGGCGCGATTTCCGACGGAGACAGAGAAAACAAACCCACCGGCACCGGTACCGTTCAGAACGGCATGCTCTATGTAGACGGAACCGACATGCTCACTCTTCCCGAACTCAACGACGTATCCGAAAATATTTACAACGGATTCACCCTTAACTTCCAGGTTAAACAGGACGGCGACATTTCCGGCAGACCTAACCCCGGCGAATGGGCTGCTCCCGTAAGTTTTAGTTTCAACGATTGGGTTGCAACCACTTACTGCAGATTCTTGGTCGCAACCAGCGGTGGCGGCGATATGCTCCGTTTCAACGCACACAACATTACACTCGACGATAAAGGCGCAAGCGCTGCATACTGGGGGCCCGCAGTTATTAACCACATTGCAGACAAAATGCACAACGTTACGCTCAGCATTCGTCCGGGCGCATACGCAAAAGTTTATGCCGACGGCGTAGAAGTTATTTCGCTTCCTTGCCCCGAAGGCTGGAATCTTAACCATCAGAACATGCAGTTCGCTATCGGCGGCGAATGCGTATGGGGTAACGGCTACGATTACTTCAAAGGCTGGATCGACAACGTAAGCATTTACAACTTCGCAATGAGCGAAAGTCAGGTTGGCGCTTACTGGCAGAAAGGCAAAGTAACCGTAGGCGACATGGCAGGCGATATCATCACCGAAGTAGATTCCGTTCCGCACTTCGAGCAGGAAGGCGTATATGTGAACGAAAAAGGTCTTAACGATACTCTTACCGCAACTCAGTTTGTAGACAGACTTCTCCCCGCAACCGTAAACGCCAAGTTCGACGGCACGGACGCAGAAGGCAATGCCAAAACCGTTGCTCTCGCAGTTGCATGGAAGACCGTTAAACTCGAATCCGACGGCAAATATTATGCTATCGGCGAAGTAGACGCAACCAATCTCGGCTATGCAACCTTACTCACCGGCAAGACCACAGTAAGACAGGAAGTCACCGTTGAAAAACGCGACAGAAAGATCACGGTCGATCCCGATATCGAAAACGGTACCGTAACCGTAGATAAGACCGCGGCAAAACTCAACGAACAGGTTAAAGTAACCGTTAAAGCAAACGAAGGCTACGTTCTTAAAGAACTTACCGTTGGCGACGTAGCTGTAGAAGTCGGCGAAGACGGAACTTACACCTTCACCGTAACGGGTAACCGCGAAGTTAAGATTTCCGCTACTTTCGAAGAAGTTAAAAAAGAAGACGGCGGCTGTAATTCTTCCGTTCTTGCTTCTTCCGGCTTGGTAGTTCTTGCTATGGCGGCGGCTGTAATTCTTAAAAAGAAAAAGGATAACTGAAAATGAAAAATTCATTCAAACATCTGGCAATCGGCGCGTTGGCGGGAGTAATTCTCGCCACGTCGGCTTGCAACGGCAATAAGCCCAACGATCCGAACAAAGAATGGCATGAAGACAATATCAAAAACATTACTTTGTTCTGCAACGACTGGGAACAGTTCAACAACGGCGCGGCGGTAAACAGCCCCGTTTATAAAGAACTGAAAAAGACTGCGGGTTGCGATATCAAGGCTCAGTCGACCGGCGGCGAAACATATTACACCACGCTCGACCTTATGAGAAATAAGGGCTCCCTTCCCGAAATGTTCATAATTTCCGGACCTAAGGATCCCGGATTCTTCAACAACCTTATCCGCGACGACGAAATTCTTCCCATCTCCGATTATGTAAACGAATCGACTAAAGACCAATATCCGTATCTTTACGAATATATGCAGCAGTACGATTACATGAAGACCAATCTGTCCTATGCAAACGGCAAGAGTTGGTTCATTCCCGTAAAGTGGAGCAACGAAAAATCCCTTTACGTCCGTCGCGACTGGATAAAGAACCTTAATAACAAGATCGACGATATTCTCGTTGCCGACGGCGTTGTATCCGATAAATCGGCTATAACCGACGCCATGCGCGAAGAATATAAGTTCAGCGAAGAAGGTCCCGACACGCTTGCAGATTTTTATCGTCTTGCCCGCGCGTTCACTCTGTACGATCCCGATAACAACGGCAAAAACGATACTTACGGCTACGTTACCGAAGAAAACAGAGATATGGATTCTTGGATGTCCGTAGCGTTCGGAACGGGCTGGAAAATGTGGATGAAAAACACGTCTACCGGCGAATACGAAAACAGCGTTACGACCGAATCTTCCATGATGGCGACCGCTTTCCTTTCCAAACTCATTAAAGAAGGCTACGTTACCGAAAGCGTCGTTACAAAGAACGTAGGTAACAAGCAGGAAGATTTTGCAAACGGTAAAGCGGGCATGATGTACGCTCACAACTGGTACAACGTTATTTCCGCTACAATGATGAGCGCGACCCCGGGCCTTACCGTTGCCGGCGCAAGAGAAAAAATCCTTATCAAAGATCCGCCAAAAGGTAAAAACGGCGAATTCGGCGGACAGGGCGACATTCAGTACTATCGCGGCTGGTGTATCAAGGGCGGTATGAGCGTTGAAAGACGCGAAGCGTGCCTTAAACTTATGGAATATCTCCACAGCCCCGAAGGTCTGCAACTCGTAACTTACGGCGTTCTCGGCGAACACTGGGAATGGAAAGACGATATCGAAGGCGGCGAAAAGGTTTCGCTTTGCAAACCCGATCCGCAGGGTTTCGTTCAGGCACTCCGCTGGACCGATCCCGCAGCGTTCGCTTCTTATCTGACTTACACTCCGTATGAATCCGAAGCCCTTCTCACCAACGGCGACATTCTTACCGCACGCGCAAAAGCAAGCGCAGACTGCATGATTTTGTCCGATTATCCCGACGTTACTACCGAAGCGATAGTCGAAAATCAGACGAGCGCATATTCGGCTTTCGACGAATTCGTGCTTAAAGTAGTCGTTAAGACGGGTAGCGACAGTGTTGCCGCCGATTGGACTTTCGACGCGAAAACGTGGAAGAACGACGGCATGACCAAGATTTATACCGTATCCGACAAGATGAAGAGCGAATGGGCTGCTTTCGTAAAAGATTACAACGGTACCTATAAAGGCTCGCTTATGCAGAAAGAATACAACGAATTCATCAAGAGCGGCAAAGCCGTTAAAGTAACCAAATAACAAATTTTGTAAACGGGGGAGCCGATGTACAACAAAAAACCGCATCGGTTCCTTTTCCCGTTTTTATATCGCGCGGCGCATTCGCGCTGAAAAGGAGAATATATGAATAAAAAGCAACTTTTAAGTATAATTTGTGCTGCGACAATGATTCTTTCCGCAGGCGCGTGCAACGGCGGAAACAGTGGCGACGGGGGTAATAAAATGCAACCTAAAGGTGAAATAGTCGCTACCGTATACGATAACGACGAAGTAAAAAACATAAACGAAACCGAAGCAGGCGACATAGCTACATGGCAGGCGCAGGTATTCACGAAGAACGGCGGCAACAACGATATGCCCACCAAAAACGCGCTTATAAAAAGCCCGTGGCATAAGCTTACCGTCAACGGCAAAAGCGTACCCGTTTACACGGCGCGTTGCGGCAAAGGCTCGCACTCGTTCGCGTGGGTAGACGTAACAAAAAACAAAAAAGATTTCGCGCTCGAAGTAAATCTTACTCTTTCCGAAAGCGCGCAAAAATGCGTGGTTTTACCGCTCAACAAAAACGTATCCGTTAAAAAAGACAACAACAAGTATTCGGCTTTCGTAACCGAATACGGCTCATATACATTTACTTTCTCTTCCGAGAAAGACGCCGAAGCAACCGATCCTACTTTCGCTCCAATGACGCTTATGGTTACTTCCGAAACGACTCTCGACGCACCCGAAGAATACGACAGAGTAGAAATCGAGCCCGGCTATCACGACGATAACGAACTCGAATTCACCGCAGGCGACACCGTTTATTATTTCAAAAAAGGTCTGCACGAAATCTCTTCCGTAAACGTTCCGTCAAACAGTATTTTATATCTCGAACGCGGCGCGTATCTTAAAGTTACCGACCGCGGCAGCGATGCTACCGGCTGGAACGGCAAAACCGCGCTTCACACCGAATACACCGAAAACGTTAAAATCATCGGCAGAGGCTTGCTCGATTGCGGCGAAGTTCTCGGCGGCGATAACAAGCGTAAACACGTTGTAAACGTAGGCAATGCAAGCGACGTTCTTTTAGAAGGTCTTACCGTTATCAACTCCAATACATGGTCTGTCTGCGGTTACAATTCCGATAACGTTCGTTTCGATAAAAACCTGCTTCTTTCTTACAGAACCTATTCCGACGGACTTATGTTCAGCGAATGCACCAATTCGTCTGGGAGATATAACTTTGTAAGAACGGGCGACGACGCTATCGAATATAAAGGCACGGGCTGGCAGGGCGGCAACGCCGCAGGTGCCGTCGGCAGCAACTGCGTGTTCGAATACAACGACGTATGGACCGATAAAGGTTCGGGCTATTGCTTAACATGGGAATCCGACTGCGATATGGACGGCATGGTTTTCAGAAACAACAACGTCGGTTTTGCTCAGCCCACATGGTCAGACGGCAACAACGCGCTCGATTGCAGACTGGGCACCAACGCAAACAGAACATGGCAGAACGTAACTTTCGATAATATCGAAATTTATCACTGCATTTCGCCCAACGTCATGATCTGTCAGTTAAGCGGCGTAGGCGCAAACCTTAAAAACATTACTTTCAGCAATATCAAAGTACATTCCACGGCAATCGGCGTTTACGCGTTCACCATGTCTTACGGCGCGCGCGACGGCGTTATAGAAAACATCACGCTTAAAAACATCGATTTCTGCGGTAAAAAACTCACCGCGTCGGATAAAAACGATTCGACCGTTATCCGCAATAACGCGCACGACTTTTTCGGCGAACTGACTATTTCTTAAAGCATTGCCGGCACTAACGCACTAAGATTAAGGATAAAACACATGAATAACGAAAAAAGCAACAGTGCCGTCAATGCTGTTCGGGCGAACACGCGCGGCTACAAATTCAAACGGTTATGGAGCAGGATTGTCGTAAACAGGCAGATCTATCTCATGCTTATTCCCGTCATCGCGTTCTATATCATATATAGTTACGTTCCTATGTACGGAATAACGCTCGCATGGAAAGATTATCGCCCCAGATACGGCATTGCGGGCAGCCCGTGGGCAGAGCCTTTGTGGAAGAACTTCGAAAAACTGTTTTCTTTCCCCGATCTGCCCCGCGCCATAAAAAACACGCTTATCATATCGGCGTTAAAACTTTTTATATGTTTTCCGTTGCCCATTCTTGTCGCGCTTTTGCTTAACGAAATCGGTAATAAAACCTTCAAAAAGACGGTGCAGACAATGATTTATCTGCCTAACTTTATTTCGTGGGTTATACTCGGCGGCATAATAAAAACGCTGCTCGATAAAGATACGGGCGCAATAAACAACGTCATCGCAATGTTCGGCGGCACGCGTATATCTTTCCTTATCCGTCCGGAACTCTTCAGAACCATTCTGATTGTAGCCGAAGTATGGAAAGGTACGGGCTGGGGCACGATTATTTACATTGCTGCAATCAGCGGAATAGACGCGTCGCTGTACGAAGCGGCAAAAATTGACGGCTGTAAGCGCAGCGGACTTATTTTCAAAATAACGTTGCCTATGATTTTCCCCGTCGTAACCGTCATGTTCATAATGCAACTTTCAAACATAATGAACGCAGGGTTCGACTCGGTTTACAATCTGTATAACGGCACCGTTTACGATACTGCGGATATTATCGATACCTACGCTTACAGACTGTTTATGGATAAGCACGATTATCCCTTGTCTGCGGCGGTAGGCATATTCAAAACGGTCGTCAACTTTATTCTGCTTATAGCGGGTAACGTTTTCACCAAGAAAATCAACGGCTACAGCATGTTTTCCATCGACTGAGGTGCAATATGAACAAAGCGGATAATCCAAACTATACTATAAAAATGGTTAACGGAAAACCCGAATATGTGCGCAAAAACAAAATGACCGCGTTCGACTGGGTAAACTATACGATTATGGGGCTTTTTGCTCTCGTATGCGTTATGCCTTGCGTTTACGAACTGCTGCTCAGTTTTTCGTCCAAAACAGATTATCTCAACTCCAATCTGTTCGTGTTCCCGTTGCATTTCAATTTCGAAAACTATAAGGTAACGCTCTATCAGGATAAGATTTTTCAGGCTTTCGGAATATCTCTGCTCGTAACTGTTTTAAGCGTGGTTTACAGTCTCGTATTAACTTCGCTCGGCGCGTACGCGTTCACCAAAAAAGGCGTTCCGGGTCTTAAAATCATATTCTTCTTCATAATTTTCACCATGTTCTTCGGCGGCGGTCTTGTTCCGTTCTATCTTACGGTAAACGCAACCGTCGGCACCGAAAATCTCTGGTCGCTCATTATTCCTTTCGGCATCAACACTTTCAATATGATAGTGCTTCGCAACTTCTTCAATCAGGTGCCGGATAGTATTATCGACTCTTGCCGGTTAGACGGCGCAAGCGAGTTCAGAATACTGTTTTCTTTCGTCATTCCTTTGTCCAAGGCGGGTATCGCTACCATTATGCTTTACTATCTCGTCGCCAAGTGGGACGACTGGTACTGGCCTGCAATATTCCTGCAGGAACGCAGCGATCTTGCTCCGCTCGCTCTTAAAATAAGGCAGGGGCTTAACAACGAACGCGGCGAAGGGCAGGGCGGCGGCTGGGATCCTTCCAAGGTCTTCGAACAAGGTTCCAACGCGGCTATGATAGTTATAGGTCTCGTGCCTATAATGGTTATCTATCCGCTTTTGCAAAAATACTTTACCAAAGGCGTAATGATCGGCGCGGTAAAAGGCTGATTTTATATCGAGAAACTGTGTTTTTGCATGTTTCTCGATTTACGCTATATAAAACAAATAAAACCGATTATAAAATAAAACCCAAATAGCAGGCTGAAAAATACAATGGACATTAAAAAAACAGTTTACAAACTCGGCGACATCGCGGTCGTATTTTCCACCGCGTTCGACGTTACCGAAACGGTTTTCGTTCCCTACGGAAGAGAATCCGAACTCAACGACGAAAAACTCGGCGGTCTGTCGCCGCTCGGCTGGATTATCGATAACGAAACGCAAGTTCACGTCGCGCTCACGGGCGACGGTTTTTCGGGCGATTTCACCGCGGGAACGACAATGCGTAACAGCGATACGTCGCGCGCGCTTAAATTCAAAGGCGTTACCGAAAAAGAACAAAACGGCAGGCAGATTCTTACCGCAACTTACGAAGCGGAAAGCGGTCTTGTCGCAAATCAGATTTACGAATACGTCGGCGGCGGTTGCGTAGAGACGCGCACCGAACTTATAAACAAAGGCAAAGACGTTACGGTAGAAGCCTTGCCGAGTTTCAACATGGCGCGCATTTCGCCTTTTGAAAGATTCGACGATCCCGACGATATCGTAATTCACCGTTTAATGAGCAACTGGAGTTGCGAAGGTAAACTGTATTCGACTAAGGCTTCCGATCTCGAACTTGAATCTTCATGGTCGGGTCTCGGTATCCGCAGTCTCAAATTATCGCAGGTCGGCTCTATGCCCGCGCGTGTTCAGTTGCCTTTTATTGCGGTTGAAGATAAAAAGCACGAAGTCTGCTGGGCGGCTACTATCGAAGCGCCGTCTTCGTGGATTATGGAAGTCGTTCTTAAAAACAACGCCTTGTCTATCGGTGGCGGAATGGGCGACTATCTGACCGCTCACTGGCGCAAGATGCTTAAAAACGGCGAAAAAATCGTCAGCCCCAAAGCCTTTATCACCGTTGCAAACGGCGGACTTGAAGCGGCTTCGCAACGGCTTGCAAAGCATTTCGATTTCACCGATAAAATTAAGCCTGTCGAAGAAGATATGCCCGTTATGTATAACGAATATTGCTATACATGGGGCAAGCCCAAGGCTGAAGTTCTCGAAAAGCAGCTCGATAACGCAAAATCGCTCGGCTGCAAATATTTCGTTATAGACGACGGCTGGTTCGTAAACAAGTACGGCGAAAACAACTACGTTATCGGCGACTGGAACCTTAACACGGAATATTTCCCGCAAGGGCTTAAAGCCTTTTCCGATAAGGTTAAAGAGTACGGAATGACTCTCGGCGTGTGGTATGAGTTCGAATGTGTTCACGAAGCGAGCGACCTTTACAAAAATCATAAAGACTGGCTTTTAACGCGCGACGGAGTTACCGTCAAGCACGGCAATAAGACCTTTCTCGATTTCAGAAAGCCCGAAGTTATAAAGTATCTCAGCGAAAAGGTCATTAAAAATCTTAAAGACAACAATATCGGCTACATGAAAGTCGATTATAACGGAAATATCGGGTTAGGGGCGGACGGAGCCGAGTCTTACGGCGAAGGTTTGAACGCTCATATTGCGGCTGTTACCGAATTTTTCAAAGAAATCAAAAAGCAACTTCCCGAACTCGTTCTGGAAGTTTGCTCGTCGGGCGGTATGCGCCACGAACCCGAATTTATCGGTATCGGCGACATGGTTTCTTTTTCCGACGCGCACGAAAACCCTAGCGGCGTCTGCGTCGCAATGAATCTTCACAGATATATGCCGCCGCGTAAAATGCAGATCTGGGCTACTATTCGTGACGATTACGATTTGAACGCCGTTAAATTCACGGTGGCTAAAGCCATGCTCGGCAGAATTTGTTTTTCGGGCAATCTTTCCGATAAATCGCCCGAAATCATATCCGTGCTTAAGCAGTCGGTAGATTTCTACAACGGCATAAAAGATATTCTTAAAAACGGCGAAACGGTCGAAATTTCAGACGGCGGCGTAACGTCCTATCTGCACACCGCGGGTTCGCCTTATCTTGTAAGAAAAGCCCCCGACGGCAGAACTCTTGTTTATGCGTTTGCAATAAATCAACCCGGACGCGAGTTTGAAATTTCTTGCGGTAACCTTAAAATTTTAAGCGCGTTCAACGCTCCCGAAAATGCTTGTATTAAAAACGGCGTGCTTAAATTTACCGCCGACAAAACCGATAATTTCGGCTGCGTTTTTCTGCTCGGCTAACGCAAAAAACCGCCTATAAGTCGATTATCGGCAAAATCAAAAAGCAATCAAATATAGCCTTCGCCTTTTGGAGAAGGGGGACCGCTTGCGGTGGATGCGGACTAACAACGCATATCTATCCGTTCGGCAAAATTTTTACCGCGCAACCACATGTCCCGTCATCCTGAGCCTTGCCCAATTGCTCCACTTACGAAGGATCCAGGCGCTTGCGCCGCACGACCTACAACGTCGAACCCAAACATTTCAAAAACCTGCCTATAAGCCCGTTATCGGCACATTTTAATCAAAGAAACATTATGAAAAGAGAAGATTTACACATCCGCGACCCGTTTGTTTTAGTCCATAACAACGAATACTATCTGCTCGGCACCACGGGCGACGACTGCTGGAATGCGGGCAGCAACTTAATACTTTTTAAGTCGACCGATCTTGAAAATTTCGAGCAGCACTGCGTAATGGTAAAAAAAGGTCTGCTTAGCGGATACACCAATATCTGGGCGCCAGAACTGCACGAATGCAACGGCAAGTTCTATCTTGTTTTCTCGGTCTATTGCGAAGAAAAAGGTCGCGGAAGCATTATCTTTTATTCCGACGCGCTCGACGATAATTTCAGACCGCTCACCGGCGAATATATCACTCCCGAAAAATGGGGTTGTTTAGACGCGAGTTTGTTTGTCTATCGTAACGAACCGTATCTTTGTTTTTCCAATGAGTGGACAACACCCATCACAGGCGACGGGGACGGAAGTCTGTTTATAGCAAAATTAACGCCCGACCTTAAAACGCTTGCCGAAAAACCGCATAAAATAATCAGCGGCAAATATTGCGGCTTTGCCGAAGAAATCAACATAGATAACAAAATTTTCGGCTATGTCGCAGAAGGTCCTTATCTGTATGAAGAAAACGGAAAAATCGTTCTTTTGTGGTCGACTTATACCGCAACCGGCTACTCGGTCATAAAAAGCGTATCCGACGGTATTTACGGCGAATATAAAGTCGAAAAGAAGATTTTCGAAAAAGACGGCGGACATTGCATGCGTTTTATAAGTTTAAGCGGCAAACCGCTTATAACTCTTCATCAACCCAACTTTTCACCCGAAGAACGCATGAAAATTATCGAAGAAAACTAACAAAGGGTAGTCATACTGAGTCTTACCCGCTTGCTTTGCCTGCGAATGAACCAGCCGTAAGCCGTACGACCCCAACGCTCGCTTGTTGGTCATCCTGAGACGTGCTTACTTGCCCCGCTTACGAAGGATCTAGGCGTAAGCCGCACATTCTGGTAATCCGTTACTGCGAAATAATCGAAAAATAAAAACGACCTGTAAAAACGGCAAAAATCCGCCTATAGGTCGTTTTTTAATACCGGCTCTATGTCAAATGTCGGAGTGTTTTCTTTACACCCCAACATTTATTGCAGAACCATAATTTTTATAATAAAACCGCGGATAATCGACTTATAGCCCGACTTTTCGCGGTTTTCGTTTCGTTTTGTTTTATTTGAATAGCGAAGTTTCGCCCGAAAGCAATTTTTCGTATTCCGCCGCGGGCACGGGTTTACTGAAGTAATATCCCTGCATACGGCTGCAACCGAAACCAAGCAGCATATCTGCCTGTTCCTTGGTTTCAACGCCTTCGGCAATTACGGGCAGCTGTAGTTTGTTCGTCATCGATATAATAGAAGAAATAATGATTTTTTCTTTTCTTGTGCTTGTCGAATCCGACAAAAACGCCATATCCAGTTTGACGGTGTCTACGTTCATATCTTTCAGGGTGTTAAGAGAAGAATAGCCCGAACCGAAGTCGTCTATTTCCACTGCGAACCCTTTTTTTCTGAGTTTATTTACGCCGTCGAGCAGTTTTGCCATATTTTCGGCGTACGCGCTTTCGGTAATTTCAAGGCGGATAGACGAAAACGGCACCCCGTACGACGCAATCATATTTTCAAGTTTTTCGATAAATTCTGGGTTTGCCACGGTTTGCCGGGAAAGATTAACGGATATTTTTATTTTTTTATCGGGGAATTTTTCTTTCCACTGTTTTATATATTTGCACACTTTTTCGGCAACGTAAAAATCTACTTTGCCCATAAAATTACTTTTTTCAAGCAACGGGATAAACATTGCGGGCGAAAGCATCCCTTTTCTCGGGTGGTTCCATCTGATAAGCGCTTCCGCTCCGAAAACGGTTTTAGACGCATAATCTACCTGCGGCTGGAACCAGACTTCGAAATATTCGTTTTCCATTGCCGAATTAACGTCGTTCAACAGTTCGAGCCTTTCCTTTTCTGCGGCAAGCATACTGCTTTCGTAACGGGCGATTTTAAGATTGGTATCGCCTTTAATCTGTTGCAGCGCGAGCAGTGCTTTATAACTCATTGCAAAGGGATCGGTGTCTTTTTCGCAAAGGTCGTATACGCCCATGTGCATTGTTATAGGAATGTTGAGGTGATAGTTTGCAAAACTGTTAACGAAATTTTCGTAATATTCCCATACGGGCATAGAATCGTCCGAGCAGAACCTTGCGAAATGATCTGCGGAAAGGTGCGCCGAAAAAGTATCGTTAGTGTCGTAACGTTTCATATAATCGGCGATATCTTTAAGCAGTTTATCGCCGAGTTCGCGCCCGTAAACGCCGTTTATATCGCGGAATCTGTCAAGATTATATCGTTGCAGACGGTATTTTCTTCCCGGATTTGCGGCAATCCATTCCTTAATGCGGTTGTTGAACCCCGTTATGTTATAAATACCCGTAAGCGGATCGATTTCACACGCGGTCAGTTTGGAAATGTTTTCCGATAAAACCATTATCGTCGATTTATCTGCCGACGTATATTCAAACGACACTCTGTGAAATTCCATCATTCCGTAAGAAGTAAGAACGTTGAAATCTACTTCGTAAAAGGATCTGCTGTTAAGTTTATCCAGTACGGTAGAAAACGCCATATTGTGCTCAAGCGCGGGAATATCCGCGGGCGAAACTCTTTTTTCAATAAGCGCGTTGACCTGCACGTCATAGGGAGTATCGTCATTAGTAATAAGATTAAGCATTTTTCCCGCAAGGGCTTCGTTTACTACGGAGACGCGTTGCGTTTTGCAGTCGATCAGCAGAACGCCGTTAAATCTTTCCGTAAAAAGTTTGTGCATTATATTTTTTTCGATTGACCAATCCGATACGGAACAATCGTTATACATAAAATTTCTCCTTTGCAGATGCGTTCTATCTGAAATTTTTGTATTCGGGGCAGTTGTAAGTTTATATAAATGATGTATATAAGTTCTTACGCGAAGAGTATATGTTTTTTTGACATGGATACTCTCGTTTTTTGACTTTTTTAACGGGTTTGGCGTTGGGGAGCGTTCCCGTCATCCTGAGACGTGCTTACTTGTTCGGCTTACGAAGGATCAAGGCACGCAGTGCCGCACGACCTTAACACAATCTAATCTCGCCTTCGCCCTAAAATTTATTCAATCGCCGCTGCCTTTGCGCTTTTTCTCGTATACATATGGCGGTCGGCAATATTGATAAGGCTTTGAACGGTGTCGCCGTCTTTTAAGTATTCGGCATGCCCCACGCTCACGGAAACGGCAAATTTACCGTTGTTTTCAACCGAGCGTTCGGCAATAGTACGTTCTATATATTCGCAGAACTCGGCAATGCTTTCGTCAAGGTTGAGTTCCTGAACGACTGCAAATTCGTCGCCGCCGTATCTTGCGCAAAAACCGTCCGATTCGGCGCATATAGAGTTAAGGCAATCGGCAACTAAAATCAGCGCGTTGTCGCCTTCGCGATGCCCATGTTTATCGTTGAGTATTTTGAAATCGTCTATATCCATAAAAACGAAATATAGTTTTTTATTGTTTTTAACGCTTTTTATTCTGTGCGAAAGCTCGTCTACCAGCATTCGTCTGTTGTAAATACCCGTAAGCGGATCGGACGAAATCTGAATTTTAAGCGAGTTGGTATATGTTAAAAGGAGCGATATGGTCGGCGCAACCGAAAGTATAGGCAGCTCTTGAAAAAACGTCTGCAAGACTGTGCAGATTATAAGCGGAACCCCGAATGCGCATAACGACAGATAGGTTTCGCTTCTTTCATAACTTTTTACCGAGTACGCATACGCAAGATTTTTTGCCGATAAAATCACGGTATAGATAAACGTCGGCACAAACTGCAGATAAAACAGCGGTCCGCGCGTATATTCGCCGTTTTTGTCAAACGTGAAAAACCAACCCGTAAACGGGGTTATCATCATAAGTATAAAGAATATGAGCAGCGGCAAAAAGAACCCGAACCGCATAACGCTGCGACCGGGAGCGGGGCGGTTTTGCGCTCTTATAGAAAACACGAACCAGCAGATTGCCGAAGCGCACAGCGAAACAAAATACCAGGCATTTGCAAAATACATTACAAAATGCGGAGTTGTCGCAGGGTTGTTAATACCGAGTTTCCAGATTATGTCGCAAAGGTTTACGGCGGCAGAACACCATATCGTCATCAGAAACGATATTTTTTTAGTGTCTGAGCCAAGGCCGTATTTAACCGATCGGTACATCATTATACCGAGCAGCACCATACAAAACAGATTGATTTCGCAGTAAAGCAAAGTAATTGTCATTAAAATCGCCCCTACAATATTACGGACGTCGCGACCAAAAAAAATACGTGTCGCGCTTACTTCTGTCGTCCGATATATAAAACTGATAATACAGTCGTATTGTATCAAAATATGCCGAAAAACACAATAAAATTTGCGCTATGCAACAAAAAATAGGCAAATTTTCAAAAACTGCCGCATAGGGATTCCATTCCTTATCACTAATTACCGAAAAGGCGGCTTTTTAGCCCTTTTTCACGACCGCTCAGGCGCAGTACGCCAGTACGGCATCCTTCGCGCTCGTAAAAAAATCATCTAAAAATACGCACTTTTCGGTGCTGCGCATTTTTGTGGATAAGAAATCGCCGCTTGCGGTTCGGTTTTTGCAAGGCAAACGACCGAAATAGTACTCGACGTACATTGATGGTTGTTTAACATAGCAAAAACCGATTTATTGCCGCAAAAATAATTAGTGATGACGAATGGAATCCCTATGCAAATAAACGCGCGCCAATATAAGCAGTGCGGCTGACGCCCGGATGTTTCGACTGCGCTGCGCTACGCTCAACATGACGGAAAGGAAAAAGGCTTGACGTGACGAGCAGGGTGTTGGGGTGCGCAAGTGCCGAGAGAGGACAATAAGCCGCTGCACCCGCACAGGTCGTTTTTGTCCTCTTCCGTCTTTTGCTCGCAGGCTCGCAAAATCCACCTTCCCCAAGGGGGGAAGGCTTATGTTGACTTGTGCAAAACTTGCGGCACTTCGTGCCCGGATGTTTCGACTGCGCTCGGGATGATGGGTTGGTTGGTTGAGCGGGTGCGGCGTTGCAGGTCGTGCGCCTGCGGCTGGATCCTTCGTAGGTTGGTCAGGTTAGCGCGTCTCAGGATGACGAGTAGGGCGTTGGGGAAATGACAAAAAGTCGGGCTATAGGTCGATTATTGCGCGTTTTTGTTGCCTTTAACGGAATACATATGTTCGTCGGCAGAGCGGATAAGATCCTGCACGCCGGTGCCGTCGGCGGGGAATTCCGAATATCCCACGCTCGCTTTAATAGCGAACCTGCATTTTTCTTTTTCTGCATTCTCGGCTATGCGTTCTTCTATAGTAAGGCAAAAATCGTCAATGTTTTCGTTTTTATTCAGTTCATGAATAACGGCAAACTCGTCGCCGCCGTATCTTGCGCAGAACGCGCCCGTTTCGGAGCAAAGTGTGTTAAGCGAGTCAGCCACGATACAAAGCGCGTTATCGCCTTCGTGATGTCCGAATTTATCGTTAAGATTTTTGAAATCGTCGATATCGATGAATATAAAATACAGCGTTTTTTCGGGTTTAACGCTTTTTATTCTGTGCGAAAGTTCGTCTACGAGCATTCGCCTGTTGTAAATTGCGGTAAGGTGATCGAGCGAAAGCTGAATTTTAAGCGAGTTGGTATATGTTAAAAGGAGCGATATGGTCGGTGCAACGGAGAGGGCGGGCAAGAATTGAAAGCAGACCTGAATTACCGAACACGCGATCAACGGGATGGCAAACGAACAGATCGAAGCGTAAGTAGCGCGGCGTTCGTGATTTTTAACCGAGTAAGCGTAAAGAAGATTTCTTACCATTGAAAGTATGCTGAACGTAAGCGCGGGCACGAACTGTAAAAAGAAGAGCGGTCCGCGCATATACTTGCCGTTTTCGTCATAGGTGAAAAACCAGCCGTTGTACGCGGTGGACGTCATAAAAAAGAACATTACGACAAGGAACGTAAAAATCAAAGTTTTTATTGTTTTGTTCGGCAGTTTGTTTCCGTGCGTTTTTTCAGAGAATATATACCAGCAAACCGCCGCGGCAGACAGTGCGGTGTAATATCCCGCATTGAAAATCGAAATAGCCAAGCGCGACATGCCGATATGATCCGAAATGCCTAAATGCCATAGTATATCGAAAAGGTTCATAAGCATCGAACAGCCGATTGTGGCAACGAACGAAACTTTTTTTGATTTTACGTCCAGTCCGTATCTTATAGCTCTGTATGCCATTATTCCGAGAAGGACGATGCACAATACGTCTGTTCCGCAATATAGCAGTGTATGTTCCATTATTTTCTCCGTTGTGGTTGGTTTTTTACTTTGTTACGCGTTTATAAATATCTTCGCAAACGCCGTCAAAGTTTCTGTCTATGTCAAGATTGGTGTATCTTATTACGGTTATTCCTTTGGCGTTCAAAAATGCAGTTCTTTCTTGGTCTTTCAGTATGTTTTCTTCTTCGTAGTGCTGTGAACCGTCAATCTCTATAGCAAGTTTCTTTTCTGCACAATAAAAATCTACTATATAACAGCCTATTACCCTTTGTCTGCGGAACAGACAAGGTAACGTTCTCAAGCATTCGTACCAAAGTTTACGCTCTTGCTTAGTCATATTTTTCCTGAGCCTTTGAGCGTTCGGCGTTAGTTGTGAATTGCTGAAATCGTATTTCATATAGTCTTTTTTGTCCTCTTCCACCGCAAGCGGTCCCCCTTCTCCAAAAGGCGAAGGCAAGGTTTGACTTGTGTACCGAATTGGTTTTTATATTGATTTTCTGTAAAACAATATCTGCTTTCCCCTTTTTGGGGCTTAGTCGCGCAGTCTGTTTTTATATCACTTTGCAAAGTCAACTTTAGCCTTCCCGCTTGGGGAAGGTGTGCAATCTATTTTTATAGCTCTTTAGTAAAATCAATTTTCGCTTTCCCCTTTTGGGGAGAGTGGCACGCAAGTGCCGAGAGAGGACTATCAGCCGCTGCACCCGCGCAGGTCGTTTTTGTCCTCTTCCGTCTTTTGCTCGCAGGCTCGCAAAATCCACCTTCCCCAAGGGGGGGGAAGGCTTATGTTGTTTTATGCTGGGGTGTGCGGGTGCGGCGTTGTAGGTCGCATATACCCGTTGTTTATGCACGCGCGAGAGGATACGACTTTATTATAACGACTAAAAAAATAAATTACAAACTTTTTTCCGTTAAAAATCGCTTTTTGCGGCGGAAGACGACAAAAAACGACAAAAAGCACGCGTTCGGCATATAATAACAACACGCGCGCGATTGAAAAATATTCCCTTAAAATCCTTGACAAGCGCATTTTCTTCATGTATAATAATCGCGAATTCAATAACACGAGTATGTGTCAATAGCAAGATAGTCGCAAGGCTATTACGCAAAGCCATAGGGACTTTATGAGTCAGCCGGTTGCCGAATTACTTTTTGTGGTAGTTTGGCTTTTTTTATTGTTTTTTTACGGTGCGCCGCGTATTATTCGGCGTGCTTAAGGTAGTTTTAACGGATAACAAGGGTATTTTAACGGGCAATGAGTATGAACGTAAAATCAAAATCAAAACTTAAAATGATTTCTTCGCTTATAACGTGCGCGTTAAGCTTTTTTTCGCTTGTCACGCTGACGCTTTCGTGGTTTGCGATGAACAAAGACACAAACGCGGGCGGCATGGGGGTTCTTATTAAAGACACGTCGCTTGTAAAAAGCGTTGAATATTATGTTGCCGACTCCAATGCCGACGGCTACGTTTTCAAACCCGCCGCAACTCAAGCCGGCAACGTTATGGGAAAGTACGACATTCTTGCCGACAAATATCAGTTTTTAATTAAAGTCACGCTGCATTCCCAAATGAACGTAAAAGTAGCGGGCAGCACACAAACGGACTTCTTTTTAGGCTCGGCAACGGCAACAAACGGATTGCAATTAACCCAAACCGGCTATAAAGAGGACGGAACGACCATAAACAACGCGCTTTCGAGCGTGGTCGCGATTTCCGCATTCGTTTCTGCCGATACAACTGTCGATATTACAAAATCAGCCGACCCTGCGGGTAATACAACGTATACAATAGCGCAACTTCCCCAAAATCCGGTCGGTTTTTTCAACGGCAATGCCGGCGCTGCGGCTGATATCGCGGGTTCATTGAATAAAACGCCGGTAATAACAGATAGTTTAAGCGTTGTTGCCGATAATAACGAAAACGGCGGATTTGTGTTTTTTATGATGCTGACTTACGATTCGAACTTAATGTCCGCCGTGTTCGACGCGAATATGGAAAATCCCGTTTTTACCGAAGGCGGCGAAAATTCTTCCATTCCGTTTTTACTCGATTTCGAATTACTGCTTTCCGCGGCAGGATAAAGGGGGGCGACTTATGAAAAAAATATTAAAATTTTTGCCTGCCGTTTTTGCGGCGGTTGCGTTAGTCGTCGCCACGTCTTTTAGCTGGCTGGCGATAGAAAACCCCGTGGATTTTCCCGATTCGTTCAGCGGAGCGACAAGAGTTTCGTATTTTGCGGGCGGCGACGGCAGTAAGAATGACCCTTATTTAATTACAACCCGCACGCATATGTATAACCTTGCGTGGCTGCAATATCTCGGCTATTTCAATCTCGGCGGATATATCAACAACGGCAGGGCGCAGAGTTTTTTCAAACTCGCTTTTGACGGCGCCGGGCTTGATATGGAAGGTCTTGCTCTTCCGCCTATAGGCACAAAGGAATATCCTTTTATAGGTAATTTCGACGGAAACGGTAAGGTTGTTTACAATTTTATTGTTTCAAACACAAAAAACACGGCTAAAAGCACCGATTACAACCTTAAAGTATACCCGCGCGGCGCACGGTTCGACGATAACGGCGTTTTAACAACCACAGGCACCGTTACCGATAATTCAACCCGCGCGCAAGTGGATATTATAGGCATGTTCGGCGTTGCGGGTGACCTTACGCTTAACGCTTCGGGAGATTCTTTTGTTACTTCATATTATACCAAAAGCGATCTCAACAAACATAAATACGGCGAAGACGGTAAAACGCTTATTCCTATTCCCGAAACGAACGCCGACGGTACGGCGTTTAATACTGCCGCCAACGATTTTTACTATTCGGGCATGAAAATAAGCGGGTTTTATATCGATCGGGTCAAGGTTAACAGCGAATCCGCAAAATCTCTCGTCGGCATTTTGGCGGGCTATATCTGCAGTTCGGTGCAAAACACGGGCGTTTACCGCAGCAAAATCTCGGTGGCGGCGGAAACTTCAGGCGGGGTTATAGGGCTTTTTGATTCCACAAATAATCAACGTTCTTACGATACGGTTGTTTCTAAATACTCGCTCGTAGGCGATTACGACGAAAAACTCGTCGGCTGGTCGGAAGACCCGGCAGTGGGCGACGGGGAGCAACCGGGCGGTTGGGGCGGCTCGATCGATATGTTGAGTCTGCATAATAGGTTGCTTGATTTTAAAAAAAATGCGTCATTTGTTAACATGGATACTTATGCGGATGCAAGTAGCGGTGGATTAAGATTTTTTGATGAAGATAAAGGTTCTGTATATTTTACCAGTAGATCTGTTGATACAATGTTGTATACATATGGTGGGAAAAGTGAAAACGTTTATTCTTCTGAGAATGTTCCAAACGGTGGGTTTTTTATAAAGAGCGGGAACAATTATCTGACGCTCAACGGCTTGAGTGTCAGTGGGGCAAGAATTGCAACAACCGATCCGAATAAAGCTGTAACTTGGTACTATGATAGTAGTGACAGGGCTTTGTATACTTACGTAAAAGACACAAAATATTATCTTAATTTGTCCTATACGGTTTTGAATGTTTCATCATCTCAAACAATGAATTGGATTATGGATTATGATAATAACTATCTTTATTACGTGACGGGTAGGTGGTCGTATTATTTGAATTATGGAAGTCAGTGGGGCGGTAATTCTTCTGAAAGTGCCCTTACATTTGACACTACAGGCAAAAATTTGATTTCAAATATAAATTATACCTATACTGGCATTATAAATGGGGAAGATAGAAGTTTTGCAACATATATTCCAATTCTTACGAATGATGATTACACAGTTTCTGACGCCAATCCTGGTTATATTGCAAGCGGTTCTACCACTATCGAATCGAATAGTGTCACGGGAGATTTTCGTACGAATATAAGGAGTATTGGTGGTTTTGGCGGCATATATAGGTCTATCAACGGAGAAAAAACTTTCGGTACTGGAGCAACGTTTGAACTTTTAACAAAAACAAAAAATTCGAACGAATTTGTTCGTATAAAAGACGATTTCAATAGTGAGAATGGTAGTGTGCATTCATCTTTATCAGGTTATGATAAAACTAGCGTTTCAGATCTTAAATTAAAGGCATACACTAAGGCTCGAGAAAAACTTAACGAACTTTTACTTAATAAAACAACTGTTTGCGGAATGCATTTTATGAATGCGCCCATAAACGAAGATAATGTTTTAGTGGCACCTAAAGTAAAGATAAACGGAATCACCCACTATAGTTATGAAATACCTGCCAATGCATTGACGTTTAGTGCACCTTCCAAAGGATACGTTGCTTTTTTTGCAGGTACTTATTATGGTTCGGATAAAAATTTCTTCTCACTTCATAGAATAATACGCAATGCGGATACGAGTATTTCCCAAATAAAAGAAATATCTCAAATATACTCTAAATCCGGGAGTGAGTACATTTATCTGTATTCAGACGGCACTTATTCAGATACGCTATCCGCCGGATACGAACTTGAATTCGATTGCGATTGGATTATAAATCCCGAAATTGTTTCAAATACAGCGTATTATTTTGAAATACCTGTGAATAAAGGTGACGAGTATGCTCTCGGTTCCGCTACTACGGGTGCAGGTGCCTACATTATGTATCTGGACATAGGGGCGAACGGCGACGACGGCAGCGGCGGCTCGGGCGAAACTCAAACTTTGCCGTATCTTATGGAATCGGTCGATTTTGTAAGTATGTCAGCTGCCGATACAAGCGATACTCTTTCCGTTCCGAGCGGCGGATATCCGAGTTACAATGACGTCGGGTTCAAGCTCGGCGGCGACGGAACGAGCGCAATCAACGACGAAGTATTCTTCAAGCGTGAAAAGCATTCTGCCGACGTTACGGTCGATATTAACACAACTGTTTATTATTGGCGGCAAAATAAAAATCTTGTTTGCGCACTTGTTCCGTCCGGTTCGACGCTGGGTGCCGAAGACGAAACAAAAGCAAGTTGGTAAAATTGGGCGGTTATTAGTTGTCGTACGCAAGTCAAACTTTGCCTTCGCCTAACATAAGTCAAATTTGGCTTTCCCCTTTTGGGGTAGATTCCCCCGATAGCGGGGGAAATGTCGCGCCAGCGACAAAAGGGGCGCGTCCGCCGCGTAGGCGAAGTGGCACGCAAGTGCCGAGAGAGGACAATAAGCCGCTGCACTCGCATTAAGTTTTTTTGTCCTCATCCGTCTTTTGCTCGCAGGCTCGCAAAATCCACCTTCCCCAAGGGGGGAAGGCTGAAAATGTCGGCGAATTATTGAAATGTGCGGCTAATGCCTAGATGTTTCGACTACGCTTCGCTACGCTCAACATGACGGGAAAGGAAAAAAGTCAACATGACGGAAGAAAGAAAAAGGCTCAACATGACGGCACACATACAACAATTATATAATACAAAAAAAATTTCGAAAAAACTGTTGACAAACCTTTATTGAATGTGATATTATGTAACACACAAACTCAATAGGGCAAAACCGTCGTGAGGCGGTGACGCAAAGCCACGAGGACTTTTTAATAGAAGTTAGCCGGGTTGCAATCATCTTTTACAAGTACGATTGCAACCTTTTTTATTTATAAAGTTAGCCGGGTTGCAATCTTTTTTCGGGGTAAGAATACCCGAATCGATTGCAGCCTTTTTATTTTCCGAACGGGTATGATAGAAAGAACTACGCTTGAAAAACAACTTAATAGTTATGTTGCGCGTACTATCGCAAGCGGGGTGAAGCCGCTCGAAACCGTTTTAGAAGCCGTTTACGATTGTTATTACGGCGAAATAAAGGGCTATCGGGCAAGCCTTACGGTAAACAGCGTGGTTTCGGGAACGCTTTATCCCGAAGAATATATGCGCTCCGCCGCGGACGGGAAACTTCTTAACGATATATCGCTTAAGGCGATTAAAAAGGCGTGCAAAATCAAAAAGATTTTCGACCGTGCGCAGGAAAAGGACGGTTTAAGGTCGGGCGAACTTTACATAAGATGTTCAAGTTCTCTTTTAGAAGACGGCGAACTTTACACGCGGCTTAAAGACGTTTTATCGGCTTTGGGCGAGAGCGGCAAGGGCTTATACCTTGAGTTTTACCCCGAAGCGTTCGAACTCGATACCGAAATTTTGAAAAACGCGTTCCGCGATATCCGCGCCGCAGGTCTTAAAGTTGCGGTGGACGGTTACGGCGGCAAAGATTTCCCCATAGAAAAGGTTATATCCGTTTGTCCGGACGTAGTGTTTACTTCAACCGAGCTCAACGCGCTTGTTACCGACAGGGAAAGATATTCCGCCGTCGCGCCGCTGCTTAATCTTGTTAAAAGCCTTGGCGGCAAAGCGATTGCCGAAAAAGTCGATTACGACGAAGAACTGCGCGAGTTCCGTGCGCGCGACTGCGCCGGGTTTGTGCCGTCAGAAAAGTATTCGGGCAGCACGGGCGCAACCTTTAAGCGCATAACCGAAAGCGAGTTTATAGGAACGTACGCCGCGGAAGAAAGCGAAGAAACAACCGAAGAAAGCGACGAACTTATCAACGCCGCCGAAAGCGAATCCGACGGCGCGGAAACAAACGAAACAACCGAAATAAACGAAGAAGGTGGCGGCAATGAGTGACATTAAAAAACCTAAATCTTCGTTAAAACAAAGCGCGGAGGCGGTAAAGCGCGAGCGCAACTACACAAAAACGATTCCGCCCATAATCGGGGCAATGGTGCTGCTGCTTATAATACTTTATCTGGTGGCTCTCGCGTTCGAAAGTTACGGCGCGTTCACCATTAAAGTTAAAGACTACGGCAACCGCAAATACGCAATCGCGCTGTGCGAAAACGACGGGTTCAAAAGCCCTATATCAAGGCTGAACGCAGAGCCCGTCACCAATATAGACAACATTGCTTCGAGCATTCTGCCGGGCGACCTTAACGATATCAACGGCGCGCACAACGGCGATAACTATCTTGCTTACACGTTCTATCTTAAGAATACGGGCGAAGAAAAGTGCGCCTATAAATACAGTTTCTTAATTTCGCGTGCGACTTTGGGCATAGACGCCGCCGCCCGCATAAGAATATACTTTAACCCCGACTATTACAAGTCGGCAGACGGAAGTTATACGTACAGCGAAAAGTACGTCGATTACGCCAAGCCCCGCACGGGCGGCAACGGCGAACCCGAAATCGACCCCGATAACCGCGTTATGACCAACTTTTTAAGCGCGGATCTCGTCACCGAAGGCGTGATAGAAGATTTTATGCCGGGCGATATGTCTAAAATTACGGTGGTCATCTGGCTTGAAGGCAACGATCCCGACTGCACGGACGACGTTCTCGGCGGGCAATTCAAAACCGACATGGTGTTTGAGATATTAGAGACGTGACGCCCAACATAAGCCTTCCCCAAGGGGGGGAAGGCTGAAAATGTCGGCGAATTATTGAAATATGCGGCTAACGCCTGGATGTTTCGACTGCGCTGCGCTCCGCTCAACATGACCTTTATTTAGCAACCCATAGTTCTTTGTGCGGCTTTCGGTTTGCTTCCACGACCAAGATTTTCCATTCCCTATCGCGGAAAATCGAGAGCCGCGCGAAGATATTTAACCGCCGCTTAAGATATATATAAACCACGTTAAAAATCGCGAGAAAGGTGCGTTTTTCGCGATAAAAATAAAAAAACTTAATTTTTTAAGGAGAAAAATTATGAAAAAGTTCAAAAAACTTATCCCTGCGTTCTGCATGTTGCTCGTAAGCGCGATCATGCTCGGCTCTTCGACCTTTGCTTGGTTCTCGATGAACACTAAAGTTACGGCTTCCGGTATGCAGGTTACTGCTAAGTCAAATTCTACTTACCTGCTTATTAACGCAGAAGATAAGACTGGAACCGAAATGGATACTACTGTTACTACAGAGATAGATGCTCAAAAACCTGGAATAACAGAGCTTTATCCTGCCGCGTTTTTCAAAAAGGTTGATGCAGCTACAACAATGGGTAAGAAAGACGGAACGACCGACTTTAATCTCGTTACCGACGGCAAAGTAACTGCTGGTGATAATGTTTGGGTTACTGCCAACAATACGAAAAGAGATGGCGTAAACAACTATGTAACGAACGTTAAACAACTTAATCCGGAAAGCACTGCCGAATTTGCAAATTATGCGGCAGCTTATAAAGTATGGCTTACTTTGTCTAAAGATTCAGAAGCAATCGAAAATCAGTACATTAAAATAACGAAAAATGTAAAAACCGACGCTGGTTCGGCAAAGGCTGTTGTAAAAATCGGAGACGAATGGATTGAAGTTAGTGACGACGCACAGTTTACAACCGCTAAGTTTACTTTGTCTAATACAACAAAAATTGAAGTTGTCGTTTATGTTTACATTGATGGTAATAATGCAAATGTAAAGACTGTAACCGATATTTTGGAAATTAAGGGTTCATTTGCACTTGATTTCGAAATTTCGAGCACCAACGCATAATCAACACACTAAAAAAAACTTTTTAACTTTCCGCGGCGGGGAAAATATCCCGTCGCGGGAAAAGCGTTTTTGCGGATCGCACCGCCGACAAAAAAATCACACAAAAAATCTGCGCTTCAGCGCGTAAGGGACAAGGGAATGGAAAACCAGACAAAATTGAAAGTGAAAAAAGTACTCGGCATAATACTCAACGTTTTTTTATGGATGTTTGTGGTATTTGCGCTGGTAGTTACCGTAGTAGCGGTTTCCGCCAATGCGAACAAGAAAAGTGTTCCCACAATCGGCGGAAATTGCTATCTGACGGTGTTATCCGACTCTATGAACGCGGATAAGCCCGACTCGGTAGATAAAAGCAAACCGAGCGGGTTCAAGAAAAACGATTTGATCATAGGAAAATACATAGCCGACAATCAGGACGAAATAAACAAGTTAGAGGTCGGCGACGTTATTACTTTCGAATACGATATCGACCGCGACGGCAAGATCGCGATCCGGTCG
>CAKQXZ010000014.1 GCA_934292955.1 uncultured Clostridia bacterium | reverse complement strand
CAGAAAGGGAGATACGGCTTTGAAAAACGACGTCGAAAACGCCATTAAAACATTGAAAGAAAACGGCAAGTACGACGAATTATTCAACAAATATTTCGGCTGAACGGTCGTAGAAAAACACAACAATCGAAAAACAACTTTTAGCCATCGGAATTAACCGATGGCTAAAAGTGTGTAAAAGGATAAACGTTAGAAAATGAATTTTTGGACGGTTACATTAGAATTATTAAAAGGTTTTGCCGTTACTTGCGAACTTTTCGCGTTAACGCTTGTTCTGGCATTGCCTCTGGGGCTGCTGATAGCGTTCGGCGCAAGGAGCAAATTCAAGCCGCTTTCGTCGGTGATAAAAGTAATAATCTGGGTTATACGCGGCACGCCGCTTATGTTGCAGGTTATAGCTATCTATTACGGTCCCGCATTGCTTTTTCACTGGGGGCTGTTACCGAGATTTACCGCCGTCGTGGTGGCGTTCGTAATAAATTACGCCTGCTATTTTGCAGAAATTATCCGCGGCGGATTAGACAGTATTCCAAAAGGTCAATTCGAAGCGGGCGCGGTGCTCGGTATGAGTAAAACGCAAATCTTTTTCAAGGTTATTTTGCTTCAGGTTATCAAGCGCATTGTGCCGCCGATGGGCAACGAGATAATAACTCTTGTCAAAGATACGTCGCTTGCAAGGGTAATACTTGTTGAAGAAATACTTAAAGTCGCGCAGGATTTTTCGGCAAAAGGCTTTATATGGCCGCTGTTTTACACGGGCGCGTTTTATCTGATATTCGTCGGCGTGCTGACCATTATACTCGGCAAAACGGAAAAGAAACTCGATTATTTCAAGGTGTAACATGTCCTATTTTTCAATATATAATCTGACTAAAAATTTCGGTGAACTCGGCGTTTTGCGCGGCATTTCGCTCGATATGCAAAAGGGCGAAGTATTGTCTGTAATCGGTTCGTCGGGGTCGGGCAAAACAACGCTTTTAAGGTGCATAAACTTTCTTGAAACGCCGTCGTCCGGCAGTATTACTCTGGACGGCGAAGTTATGTACAGCGACGCCGAAACCAAGCGTATTCCCGAAAATGAATTGCGCCGCCGTCGTATGAATTTCGGCTTGGTGTTTCAGTCGTTCAATCTTTTTCCGCAGTATAACGTTCTTGATAACATTAAACTTGCGCCCACGCTTTTTCTTAAAGAAAAGATAAAAGAATTAAAAAAATCGGGTAAGAAAAAGCCCGAAATCGACGATTTTTATCGTTCCGAACTGAACAGAATCGATAGCGAAGCCCAACGGCTTATAGAAAAAATCGGATTAACCGAAAAGATAAACGCTTACCCTTGCGAACTTTCGGGCGGGCAGTGCCAAAGGGTTGCAATCGCCCGCGCACTTGTGTTAAGCCCTAAAATTTTGTGTTTCGACGAGCCTACTTCCGCACTCGACCCTATGCTTACCGGCGAAGTGCTTAAAGTTATCAGATCGCTTCGCGACGACGGCAGAACGATGATTATCGTCACGCACGAAATCGGATTTGCCAAGAGCGTTTCCGACAAAATCGTCTTTATGTCCGACGGCGTAATCGAAGAGTCGGGTAACGCCAAAGACCTGATAGAAAATCCCCGTTCCGAAAAGTTAAAGACTTTTTTGTCGGGCATAAAGGATAAGGAGAATTTATGATGGAAAAAACGCAATACGACAGAGAGTTTTTGTTCAAGACAATACTTTCGCTAAAAAACGAAGAAGAGTGCGCGGCATTTTTCGAAGACCTTTGCACCGTAAAAGAAATCGATTCCATGGCGCAACGTATAACGGCTGCAAAACTTCTTATTGCGGGCGAAACTTACGAAAAAATCATAAGCGAAACCGATATCAGCAGCGCAACTTTATCGCGCGTATCCCGTTGCGTTAAATACGGAAAAGGGTATACGTCCGTACTTAAATAACACCTGAAAAAGCGATAAAAACGCCGCCTTGCATATGCAGGGCAGGTTACCTTTGCCATAAAAAAAGTCGACCGAATTATCCGATAACGGACTTATAGGTCGACTTTTTATATACAATAAAATTTGATTGTTTGTGGCTTATCCGTTATGTTTTATTTATTAAACGTGTAATAACCGACTTATAGCCCGACTTTTTATCACTTTTTATTGTTTTTAATTTTATATTTACCGGTATTGCAAATAACGCTCGTAACGTTTTCCGCCTTTATGCCGAGCAGTTTATCCATTTCGCGCGCAACGTTGTTATAAAATGCGGGCGAGTAGTGGCATATAATGTATTCGGCGTTTTTAACCGACCTTGCGGAGCGGCAGAACGTTCTCATCGGCGCGGCAAGCGAAAACACCCACACGGGCGTGCAGATAATCACTTTATCGTATTTTGAAAAATCGAAGTCGATCGCGTTTATCGGCATATCCCACCTGTGCATGCCGAACCGTCCGCACCACCAGAATCCGGGCGTTCCTTCCGTTCTTTCGGGCGAAGTAATTTCAAGCAGCTTCCCGCCGGTTTTATCCGCCTGCTCGCAGGCAAGTTTTTTAACGTAGCCCATTCGCGAAAAATATACGACGATCACTTTGTCGTTCGTGCCTATGTTCGGGTAGTCCGCCATGTTTACGTTAAAATGTTCCTGTTTATAAAATACCATCGCCGCATAACCGACAATCGTCTGCAAAAGTCCGAGAATAAAGTACGCCGTAGACATAAAATTGAATGGGTAAATAAAAAACTGTATCCTAATCCACAGCATAAGCGTAATGCCGAACGCAAAACCGAGTTTTACCCCGATATGTTTGCGCTCGAGCAATAAAAACATCGCCGTCAGGTTGCTCAGTCCGTTCACGATCAGCAGCGAAATTCCCGAAAATATCAGGTTTTTGAATAAAAGGTCGGCAAATGGCAGTTTGTTAAGCCCGGGCAGCAATCCTGCCATTCCCGTCGATTGCCCCGTGGGATCTATAAACATAGCGATCGCCCCGCCCAGCGCGCCTATTCCTATAAACGCCGTCTGCACTATAAGTATTATCCGCGCCTTTTCGTATCTGCTTTTTTTCAATGTTTTGTCCTTCTTTCAATTATATATTACGTCAGTTCTATAACACATGTTCTAAATATAAAAGTTATTATATCACCGCGGTTTTTAATCGTCAAGCAAAATAGCAAAAAGAGATTGAAAAATTATAAAATCAATAAAATCTCATTGCAAAAGCCGTTTTTCGGGTAACTTTCGGCTAAAAACAAGCCATAAAAAAATAAAAATAGTCAAAAACAAGGAAATTGCCGTTTTTTGCCGTATAATATATATGTGAAAATGTTTTTCGTGTAATTATACACATTGTAACGTATAACGAAAAACAAAAATACGTTCTTGAACCGGATGCGATTTATTCGTAGTTCGGGCAATATATTTTTTACCGATGAAATTTGACGAAAAGTTTATCGAACAACTTCGATCAAAACTTAATATTGTCGACGTAGTGAGCGGATATTGTCAGCTCACAAGAAAGGGCGGTTCTTACTGGGCATGCTGTCCGTTGCCGGGGCACAGTGAAAAAACGCCTTCTTTTGCCGTGAACGAATCGGGTCAGTTTTACAAATGTTTCGGTTGTGGCAAGGGCGGCGACGTCATAAAGTTCATAATGGAAATGGAAAGTCTTTCCTTTTCCGAAGCGGTAAAATTGCTTTGCGAAAAAGCGCACATTCCGCTCCCCGAAGACGTTGACGGAAAAAGCGAAGGCGAAACCCGCAAAAAGTACGCCGAAAAAGAACGTCTGCAAGCCTTAATGCGCGACGCGGCTCTTTTTTATGTGGACATGCTTAAAGCCCCGCAGTGCGAAGCGCACAGAAAATATCTCGAAAAGCGCAGACTTACCAAAAAGGAAGTCGTCGCTTTCGGGCTCGGCGCATCCCCCGACTACGATTCGCTCGTGAAATATCTTCACAAAAAAGGCTATACTATGGAAGAAGCCATGCTTGCGGGTGCCGTTCAGCGTAAAAAACCCAAAAACGGAGCAAGTACCGGCGCGAATTCCGCGGCGAAAACGGTTGCTTCATCGTCGGCATTGTCAAATGCAAATCCGAACCAACACGCCGCATACGAAAATCTTAACGATTATTTCGACGCGCTTTACGGCAGACTTATATTTCCTATAATCGACGGGTTCGGCAAAGTTATAGCGTTCGGCGGGAGAATGCTTGAAAAAACCGATTTTGCAAAATACAAAAACACAAGCGACAGCGTGCTTTTTTCAAAGCGTAAAACGCTGTATAACATAAACAATCTTAAAAAAGAAAAGAATGCGCGCGGCAAACTCGACTACGCCATTATGGTCGAAGGCTATATGGATACCATCGCCCTTCATAAAGCGGGTTTCCGCAACGTGGTGGCGAGCATGGGCACGTCGCTCACCGTCGAACAGGCGCGTATGCTCAAGCGATATACCGACGTTGCGCTCATTTGTTACGACGGCGACAAAGCGGGGCAGAACGCCACCGTCCGCGGCTTGGAAATTCTGCGCGATTGCGGGCTTGAAGTGCGCGTTGTTTCTCTTCCCGACGGGCTCGATCCCGACGAGCTTATAAATCAGCGCGGTGCAAACGCTTATGCCGAGCAGTTAAAAAAGGCTCTGCCGCTTATCGATTTCAAGCTGAAATGCGTGCGTAATTCTTACGACATAACAACCGTTTCCGGCAAGCGCAAATATATAGAAGAAAGTCTTAAAGTTATAGGTGAGTGCGAAAACCGCTCGCTTCAGGAAGAACTTCTTAAAAAACTGCGCGACGAAAGCGGCATAACATACGAATCTTTGCGCCGCGATCTCGATAACAAGGGCGGCGAACGCGAAAAATCCGAAGAACCCGCTCGAAGACAAGAAAAGCCCGGGCAGGAAGGTCCGGCAAACAATGCCGACGCCGTTGCCGAACGTTTCGTGCTTGATTGCTATATCCGCGGCGAAAGTTTTGTAAGCGGCAATCCCGCCGACCTTGAATATACCGACGCATTCCGCACCGAAATAGCCGAATACATCGCGGCAAAAACTATGCTCAATCAGCGGGTAGAAGCCGACAAACTGCAAACTCTTGCCGGCGACGACAATCTGCCGGAACTTATGAGTATACTCGAAGCGGTAGACAACGTTGCCGAAAACGTAAGAAAAAGTTATTTTTCCGACTGTCTTGCCTTTTTGAAAGAACGTACCGTAAACGCAAGAATCAAAAAACTTAAGGATGCGTATCAGAACGAAACCGACGTTGAAAAACGTAAATCGATTGCGGCGGAAATAACTTCGCTCGTTATGGAGCTTGCAAGACTTAACAAAAAAAGATAACGGCAAAACTCTGCGGCAAAAAGCGCGTAAAATTCTGCGCGCTATAAACTATAAAACGGTCGCGTTAAGGCAAATATCTAAAGCAAATATAAAGCGGCGCAAAAAGCAAATATAACGCCGCCTGACCGTTAATCATCAAAAACGAACAAATTTTCAAATCCGCAAGCGATAAAATTCGTATGCGGATCGACCTATAAAACGGAGGATGAAAAATGAGTATTTCCGATCAACTGCTTGAGGAAATAACAAAATCACTAATCGAAGAAGGTAAAAAGAACGGAACTCTTTCTTCCGATTACCTTTGCGACAAACTCGACGCCGTCGACGCGAGCGGCGAGCAGGTGGATCTTATCTACAAGGCAATCGACGACGCCAAAATAACCATCATCAACGATTACGAAAAGGACAAAGATCTTTACGATCAACTCCTTAAAGAAATCAACATGGATGACCCCGTCAAGATGTACCTTAAAGATATCGGTCGGGTTCCCTTGCTTTCGCCCGAAGAAGAAGTCGAACTTGCCAAGCGTATGGCTGACGGCGACGAAAAGGCAAAACTTCGTTTGTCCGAAGCGAACCTGCGTCTTGTCGTTTCAATCGCAAAAAGGTACGTCGGTCGCGGAATGCAGTTTCTCGATCTTATTCAGGAAGGCAATCTCGGTCTTATGAAAGCGGTCGAAAAATTCGACTATCAGAAAGGCTTCAAATTCTCGACTTACGCAACGTGGTGGATTCGTCAGGCAATAACCCGCGCGATCGCCGATCAGGCGCGTACCATAAGAATTCCCGTGCATATGGTCGAAACCATAAACCGTCAGGTGCGCGTATCCAGAATGCTTCTGCAAAGACTCGGCCGCGAACCGACCCCCGCCGAAATCGCCGAAGAAATGGGTATTTCCGAATCGAGAGTTATGGAAATTCAGAAAATCGCGCAGGATCCCGTTTCGCTCGAAACGCCTATCGGCGAAGAAGAAGACAGTCATATCGGCGACTTTCTCGAAGACGAAACGGCAACCGCTCCCAGCGACACCGTGGCGTTTACAATGCTTAAAGAGCAACTTATCAGCGTACTCGATACTCTCACCCCGCGTGAAGAAAAGGTTCTTCGTCTGCGTTACGGCATAGACGACGGCAGACCGAGAACGCTCGAAGAAGTCGGTAAAGAATTCAACGTAACCCGTGAAAGAATTCGTCAGATCGAAGCCAAGGCTCTTCGCAAACTCAGACATCCGTCCAGAAGCAAACGCCTTAAAGATTTTCTCGATTGATTAAAAAGTCGGGCTATAAGTCGATTATCTCGCGTTTTTGCGTGATATCGGCTAAAAAATGACGTAACAAAAATGAATAAACGACTTCAAACGATTTTTTCGGAAATTCCCGAAACGCAATCTTTTGCCGACGTGGGGTGCGACCACGGTTACATAGCGCAGGCGGTTTTACAAAGCGGCAAGTGCTTGAACGTTACCGTATCCGATATATCCGCGCCGAGTCTGAAAAAAGCCGAAAAACTTTTAAGAAAGTACATAAATTCGGGTAGTGCGCGCGCGATCGTGTGCGACGGGCTCGAACTTGTTCCCCCGTGCGAAACCGTGCTTATTGCGGGAATGGGCGGCGAAGAAACGGTAAAAATTTTAGCCGCCGCTCCGTTCAAACCGAAATATCTCGTGCTGTCGCCTATGAAAAATCAGGATAAAGTAAGAGTTTATCTGCAATCGGCGGGCTACGGTATAACAAAAGACTACGTTTTTTACTACGGACGGTTTTATCATCTGATTTGCGCCGAACTCGGCGTTTTGCAGGATAAATACAGCGAAAAAGAAATTCTGTTCGGTCGCGGCAATCTGCTCGAACGCTCCGAAGATTTTCTTGCTTATATAAATAAGGAACTCGAAAAAGCGCAGACATACAAAACGCACGTTGTTTCCGAAAACGATCGGGCGCAGTTCGATAATCGCATAAAACTTCTTAAGGAGATACTTTATGAAGATAACCGAAATTCTTGATCTTATGAACAAAGTCGCTCCGTTGTCGCTGTCCGACGCGGCGTGCAAATCGCTCGGGTTATACGATAACAGCGGGCTTATTCTGCAGGGCAGAGAAACCGAAACCGACGGCGTGATTTTCGCGCTCGACCTTAACAACGCGGTTGTCGATTTAGCCGAAAAGTCGGGCTATAAGTTGATTATTACACATCATCCCGCTATTTATCGCCCCGTAAAAGGCGTATTTAAGGGCGTATATACGCGTTGCATAGAAAACGGAATTACCGTTTACTCAACCCACTTAAGCCTTGATACCGCTGTCGGCGGAATAGACGACGGGCTTGCAGAACTCTGCGGAGCGGAAAACGCCGTTGTTCTGGAACAAACCGTTGACGGTCGCGGTTTCGGTCGCGCGTTCGAAGTAAAACCTGCAACGTTTTCGGAATACGTCGGATGTATAACGGATAAAATAGGAACGACGAAATATTTCGCTTTCGGTAATCCCGATACAAAAATCGACAAAATGGCGACCTTCTGCGGCGCGGGGCTTGACGAAAGTTCCATAAGCCTTGCAGGCGATTGCCGGATGTATGTTTCGGCGGATATTCCGCATCACGTTCTTCTTGCCGCACTTGAAAAAGGCAAGTGCGTGCTTCAACTTACTCACTATGCAAGCGAAGCGATCGCAATGAAAAATTTTGCCGCTCGCGTTTGCGAACAAAATAAAATCAAATACCGTTTTTATCTTGACGAAAGATTTATGTAAAAGTAGGGCGATAAGTCGATTAACCGCGCTTTTGTCGCGTTTGGTCGCAAGTCTTATATAAAAATCGTCCGTTTATAAATACGGAAAAGTTAACATAAAAACGCGGAGGTGTACCATGTCTGTAATCGAAAAACTTCTTGCATATCAGGAAGAAGACAAGAAACTTTTTGCAATCGAAAAACAACTTAAAGATTGCGAAGCACGCAAAAACGGCGTAAAAGCGCGCAAATTTCTGTCTACCGTAGGCGAAACGCTCGCGGGAATAGAAGCAAAATCGAGCGAACTTTGCGGGTTATATGCGTCGCTTATCAATGAACTCGAAAAAATTAAGGAAGACAACGCCGAATTCGGCGCGATAGCCGAAAGCGCAGACGACGAAAAAGAGATTGCCTATCTTAAAGGCAAGTCCGACGAACTCAGCAAAAAACTCGACGAACTTATGAAAAAAGTTCAGCGTACCGAAGCGGAAATGAACGAAGTTGCCCGTCAGTATGCAAAACTGCGCAAAGAAACTATGTTCTATCAGGAGCAATTAAAGGTTTCGGGCGCGGAGTACGATAAATTCAAAGCCCCGTTCGAACCCGAAATCAAAAAGATAGAGGGCGAACTCAAAGTGCTTGCCAAAGAGATTCCCGCCGATCTTATGGAAAAATATTCCGAAAAACGAAAGGATAAACGTTTCCCGATCGTTTACGGGCTTGGCGAAAAAGAGTGTCACTGCGGCGGCTGCGGAACCGAGCTTTCTATGAAACAGTTGGATAAACTCAAAAAAGAAGACTCTATAATTGAGTGCGAGAACTGCCGCGTATTGCTTTTCAGAAGTAAGTAAAGCATTTATCTTAAAAAGTAAAATGTTTGACTTAAGTGTCGATAATCGACTTATAGCCCCGTATTTCGGCGGCAGATTACGGCATTTTTAAGGAGATAATGATGAAACTGAACTATAAAAGGACAATTTTTGTCGGATTTGCATTCTTTTTAATCTGTGCGTTCTGGCAGGCGTACGAAGCCATCGTACCGTTGATGCTGGTGAACAAATTCGGTATGAACCAGACGTGGTCGGGCGTGATTATGGCGCTCGATAACGTGCTTGCGGTATTTTTGCTTCCGTTGTTCGGCTCTCTGTCCGATAAAACAAAGAGTAAATACGGAAAGCGTACCCCGTTCATAGTGCTCGGTACGATTGCAGCAATCATTGCTTTTATCGGACTTACATATGCCGATAACGCGCAACTTGCGCAGATCGCTATGGATAACAACACCGCGCAGGAAATGTTCTGGGAAGACGAAACGCCTGTTCCCAATTCGGAAAAGACCGTTTCTTTCGATAAAAAGGTCGCAAAAGAATACACCGTAAAAGATTATGCCGCCATGATCTGCTACAATAAGCCGTATGAAGAACTCAATCCCGGCGAGCAGTTGCAGACAAAAAGCTGGTTTATGGATATCGATTATGATACAAGTTATTATTACAATTCGCAGACCAAAACTTACAGTCTTACCGAAAAAGCAAACTATGTAAAACAATCTGCTTATACGCTGATAAGCGAAGCGCACAGCAATTATGCATGGAATAAAACAAAATCCAATCCCGCGCCGCTTATCTTCTTTATACTTATACTGCTTATAACGCTCGTTGCAATGGCAACATTCCGATCGCCCGCGGTCGCACTCATGCCCGACGTAACGATAAAACCGTTGCGATCGCAGGGCAACGCCATAATCAATCTCATGGGTACGGCGGGCGCAATGATAGTTCTGGGCTTAGGTATCGCGTTCGGCACGTCATCGCTTAAAAATCAGAACTCTTCGTTCACGTGGTACGTCATAGCCGTTTGCGGCGTAATGGCTTTGGGGCTTGCGGTGTTTATGTTGTTCGTAAAAGAACCCGAATGGGCGAAGGATATGGAAGAGGAGTCCCAAAAACTCGGACTTGAAACCGAAAGCGACGAAATCGAAGATTATGTAGACGACAAGGTAAAAGAAACGAGCGGAGCCGATAAGGGCGGAATGAAAGACCTTATCAAAACCGACAAGGCGAAATTCAGATCGCTCATTCTTATTCTTGCGTCGGTCGCACTGTGGTATATCGGCTATAACGCCGTAACTTCCAAATATTCGCTTTACGCCACAAACGTTCTGCACCGCGACTTCAATATCACAATGCTTATAGCGCAGGCAGCGGCGATAATAGCTTATATTCCCGCGGGTTTTCTGGCAAGCAAAATCGGCAGAAAGAAGAGTATTTTAATGGGTGTCGCATGCCTTGTAATCGCATTCTTTACAATGTCGTTCTTCAGCGCGGCAACTCCCGGCGTGTTCGTCAATATATTCTTTGTGCTTGGCGGTATCGGCTGGGCGACTATAAACGTCAATTCTTTCCCGATGGTGGTCGAACTTGCAAAGGGCGGCAACGTCGGTAAATACACCGGTTACTATTATACCGCAAGCATGGCGGCGCAGATAGTCACTCCCGTGCTTTCGGGCTTGCTTATGGACCTTGTGGGCAGCATGCATCCGTTGTTCCTGTACGCCGCGTTCTTTGCGTTTATGTCGTTTATAACCATGGTCTTTGTAAAACACGGAGATAACGTAAAACTTAAAGACTTAAAGCAGGGCGATGCCGAAGAAACCGCAAAATAAGCGTAAATAACTTATTCTCACTCAAAAACAGTTGCAAAACCCGCAAAAATAATCAGCGATAGCGAATGAAATCCCCAAACGGCGCCTATTTGCTTTACTTAATTTTTGCGGTTTGTTAAAATTAAAACAGATGAAAAAATACATTGCATTCGATATTGGCGACAAAAGAATAGGTATCGCCGTTTCCGATCCGTTCGGGAGCATGGCGTTGCCCGTAGAAACGTATCACCGCAAAAACTTTGCCGATGATATAGCGTATCTTGTTAAAAAGGCAGAAGAGCGGTGCGCCGACGAAATTGTCTGCGGGCTTCCCCTTAATTTCGACGGAACGGATAGCGAGCAAACGACAAAAACACGCTCTTTTATCGCCGAAATCGAAAAGAATACAAAAATTCCCGTCGTCGCTTTCGACGAGCGTTTTTCCACGCTTGAAGCGCACAGAGTGCTTATAGTGGAAGATATGAGCCGTAAAAACCGCAAAAAAGTGGTCGACGCGGTTGCTGCATCTTTCATTTTAGAAGACTATATGCGCAAAGTTGCTTTCGAAAACGCAAGAAAGTAAACGCGGAAAAACTTAAAAAACGTCGTTAAATCGGCGGTATTGAAACAAAATAAAATTTGTATGCGGTTAACCGCATAATCGGAGAATAAAAATGGACGAAAAATTACACGAACACGAACATAATCACGAACATGTACACGAACATGATCACGATTGCGACTGCGGTTGCTGCGGCGAAGACGAAGAAGAAATAGTAGAACTTTTCGACGAATCGGGCAAGGCGTATAAGTTTGCTCATATCGGCGGAACTCAGTTCGACGACAAATGGTACGTATTTTTCCTGCCCGCCGAAGAAATCGAAGGTCTTGACGATCAGAGCGTAGTTATTTTCGAAGCCGGCGAAGAAAACGAAGACGGCAGCGCCGATCTTAAACCCGTTTCCGACGAAGCTTTACTCGAAAAGGTTTACGAACAGTTCTGCAACGAAATGGACGAGCAGGCTGCCGCTGCCGAAGCCGCCGAAGTTGACGGTTGCGACTGCGAAGATTGCGAAGACTGCGACGCCGAATCTTGCGACGATTGCGAAAAAAACAATAAATAATTAAAAATCAATTCAAAAATGATAAAAGGCGGCAAGTTTTTTTATAAACTGCGTAAAAAACGCTTGCTTGCCGACTTTTATTATGCTAAAATACTAAAGTGACTTCGGGCGGTCCTCTTGCGGTATGGCAACGAACGCTTAGTAATATAGGAGGTATAAGTCATCATGAACATTATTGATCAGATCAATCAGGAAAATCTCAAATCCGAAACTCCTTCTTTTAACGTTGGCGATACCGTAAAAGTATCCTTTGAAGTTATCGAAGGTGACAAGACCAGAATTCAGATCTTCGAAGGCGTCGTAATCGCAAAAAGACACGGCAGCATCAGCGAAACCTTCACCGTAAGAAGACTTTCTTTCGGTATCGGCGTAGAAAGAACGTTCCCCGTTCATTCGCCCAAGGTTGTTAAGGTTGACGTTGTAAGACGCGGTAAAGTCAGAAGAGCAAAACTGTACTATCTCAGAGGACGTACGGGTAAGGCTGCAAAAGTTAAAGAAGCACTTTAATTTTTATCGTAATTTCAAAACGCTCAAAGCATTCGCTTTGGGCGTTTTTACTATGTTTTTTATAAATACTTTAAGTTGGGTGGAAACCTATCTGGGCGTTTTTACTATGTTTGTTAATCGTTATAGTAAAGCACATAAAAAGTCGATTTTAGCCTTGTATAGTCAATATTAAAGCCGAATTTGTTACGCATTTGCTTAAAAAATCAACAAATATTGACAATCTCGCTTGATTTGTTGTTATTTTTGATTGCTTTTTGCTAACCGAATTAATATAATTGGATTATAAAAAAGGTTGGCGCATTGCTTTGATTTTTTTCGTTAATTGGTAAAAATCGATAAAGCGTAACCGCATTAAAAGGAGTAAAAAATGTTTGAATTCACAAAACTGTGTAACGAATGCGAAAAGATGACTGTTGTAGAAAGGGGCGCGCTTTTAGTTGAAAGTTCCGCAAAAATTCTGGCTAAACTTGCCTTGCTTGACATTCCCGACGTAGATCCCGTTCACGTTCTTGCAAGTTTCATTCTCGGTTCGGTTGTAGCGGACGGCAAGGTCGACGAAAAAGAATATTTGCTTATATATCCCGCGCTCGTTCGCGTTTTCGGTAATGATTTCGATTTCGAATCGATCAAAGAAAGTTTCGAAAATGATAAGGACGGCAACAAAGCGTTGAAAGAATATACGCATGAACTCACTTCTATTCTTGCTATGTTAGACGAAAGTCTGCAGGAAGATATCGTTCTGCTTTGCCTTAGCGTTGTAACCGTAGACGGTAAAGTTTCGCTTAAAGAACGCAATTATATTCGCCGCCTTTGCAAAGCATAAACGTATAATTCGAAATAAAGATAAACAAAACACGCTTAACCGGGAAATATTCGTAAAGCGTGTTTTTATATATGTATTTTAACATAGATTTATTCGTTTATTTGTGGCTAAAAATCAGCGTCTATTTGCGGCTAAAAATCAGTGTTTGTTTTCCAGCGGTTCTACTTTATGCTTTGTGCCGTCTGGTTCAACGATATAAGTGTTTTCAAGCGTTTCTGTCATTCCGCGCCGCCATTCGGCAATGTATTCTTTACGGAGTACCGCCTGTTCGTTCTTTTCTTCTTCGGTCAAGCCTTCCGGCGTTTTTGATTTGTGCGCAAGAAAGTTTATTCTGTCTATTTTTTCTTTATTCATAAATATATTGTTCCTTATGGTGAAATTCGGTTTTGGGTCGTGTTATTTGACTTTAACCGTACGATTATTTTATCACGTTTTGCCGTATTGGTCAATACCCGCAGCATAAAAACGTCGGGTTTTTGAAATAAATATATCGCATAGCATTGACCGATAAAAACCGTTGTGCTAAAATTAAATAAAAAAGGGAGCAGTTTATGGACACCTTGAAAATCAATAAAAAGAACGTTCTTATGGTTGCGCACAGGGGCTTGAGCGGGATCGAAACCGAAAATACTCAATGTGCGTTCGTTGCGGCGGGAAACAGAAGTTATTACGGAATCGAAACCGACGTGCATGCCACTAAAGACGGCAAATACGTTATTTCGCACGATGAAAATCTTAAACGCATTTTCGGCGCGGACGTAAATATTTGTGATTGCACATATGAACAGTTAAGAAAAATAAGAATAAATACGGACGGCGATACGGTGGAATATACGGTCGTTCCGTCGCTTAAAGAATATCTTGAAGTTTGCCAAAAGTACGATAAAATCTGTGTTCTTGAACTTAAAGTCAACTTTGAAGAAGCGCAGTTGAAAGACATAATCGCAGAAGTTGAAAATGCCAAAATGTCAGATAAAATCGTATATATTTCGTTCCACGCCGAAGCATTGAAGAAAATGCGCGCGCTGTTACCGAATGCAATTCTTCAGTTTTTGACTGGCGAAATAAACGACGATACCATAAATTATATGGTCGAATATAAACTCGATCTCGATTGCTATTATCCGTCTTTGAACGAAGAAAACGTTAAAATTCTTAAGCAAAAGGGCATAAAAATCAACTGCTGGACGGTTAACGATAAGACCGACGCCGAAAAACTTGTTGACTTAGGCGTTGACTTTATTACCACAAACATTCTTGAATAATTAAATATTAAGGGATTCATTCTTTATAACCAATTAAAAAAATCGCCTGTATGATTACTCATACAGGCGTATTTTTTGATATAGTTTTTTTGACATTCAATATCTCGTTTTTTGACTTTTTTTGAGCGAGAGTATTAAATTTTTATTATTTGTCTTTTTTGTCGGTAACGGTTGAGCCGAACATATCTTCTTCGACTACTTCGTCGGGAGTAAGGTCAACCTTTTTGGTTACGTTAACTTTTTTGGGTTTAAGTATAAGGTTTACGACGATACCGAGAATGAGTGCGCAAGCGATGCTCGAAATGGTAACTTTGCCGAACTTGAGCTGGAGTCCGCCGAGACCGGTTACGAAGATAGCCGCAACTACGAACAGGTTCTTGGAGTCGTCAAGGTCAACGTTCTTGAACATACGAAGACCGGATACAGCGATGAAACCGTAGAGCGCGATGCAGATACCGCCGACTACGCAAGCGGGTATGCTTTCGATGAAGAGCATTACGGGGTAGATAAACGCAAGGACTATGCACATAATCGCCGTGGTGAAGATGGTGTATACCGAAGCGTTACCGGTGATTGCCACGCAGCCGATCGATTCGCCGTAAGTTGTGTTGGGGCAGCCGCCGAAGATTGCGCCCGCGATAGAGCCTACGCCGTCGCCGAGAAGAGTTCTGTGAAGTCCGGGATCTTTAAGCAGGTCGTTGCCGATGATGGAAGAGATGTTCTTGTGGTCTGCAACGTGTTCTGCAAATACAACCATTGCAACGGGTGCGAACGCTACGAACAGGCTGAGAACCGCGCTCCAGTCGAGAGCGTAAGTGGTCTGCGCATTGCCGCTGAGTTCTTTGATTGCTTCTACAAAGGAAAGACCGGGAATCCAGTTTTTGAAGTCTGCAACTTTGGCAAATTCGGAGAAGTTGATAAGTTGCATATATTCGTTACCGCACGCAAGACCGATAAGGGTGAAGATCGTAGCGACCAGATATCCCGCGCCTACGCCGATTACGAAAGGAATGAGTTTCATTTGTTTGTTGCCCTTTACCGAAGCGATTACGGTTACGATAAAGGTTATAACGCCTACAAGAATTGCAAGCAGGTTATAGTTTTGTGCGCCGCCCGCAACGTTCATAAGGTTGTTCATAGCCGAACCCGAAAGGCTTAAACCGATAAGCGCGACGGTCGGTCCTATGATGACGGGGGGCATAAGTTTGTTGAGCCATTCGGAGCCGACTTTGCTTATGATAAGCGCGATGATTACATAAACAAGACCTGCGAAGATGGAACCTAAGATTATGCCGCAGTAGCCGTAAAGGATACCCGTTGAAAGCGGAGTGATGAAAGCGAACGAACTTCCTAAGAAGACAGGGCTTTTGAATTTAGTGAAGAGCAGGTAGACCAGGGTACCGACGCCCGCGCCGATGAGCGCCGCAGCCTGACTCATGTTCTGAGAAAGGAAAGTAAGACCGTTGTCTGCGCAGAATTTTGCCGCGTTGCCGTTTACGAGTGCAGGCACCAGAACTGTGGCGGCAAGAATTGCAAGCACTTGCTGAAAAGCAAACACAAGGTTTTTGCCGAACGGTACTTTTTGCCGTACTTCATAGGTGAGTTTCATAATTTTTATATCTCCCGTATAAAATTAATTATTCAGCGGTCAGCATTCTTTTTTTTGCTGCCGTTAAACCCTTGATAAAAATTATTTAATTGTTTTTTGCGCTTGCTTGCATGTGTTTGCTTATATGCGCAAGCGTTATATTATATATGTTATATGCGAACGGATTTCTCTGAACGCTTTGTTTTTAGTCGAGCGAAGCAAGTTTTATATTCTGTTCGCCGTCGGTTTCTTCAAAGTTAACCGAAACCATTTCGGTTAGTTTTGTGGGCAGGTTTTTGCCTACGAAATCGGCGCGGATGGGCAGTTCGCGGTGTCCGCGGTCAACAAGCACGGCAAGTTGAATTGCGGCAGGTCTGCCTTTTGCAAGAACGGCTTCCATAGCGGCTCTTGCGGTGCGCCCTGTAAAAATTACGTCGTCGCACAACACGACTATTTTATTTTTTACGTCGAACGGCAGGTCGCTTCCGTTTATAACGGGGTGGTCGTATTTTTCGCTTATGTCGTCGCGGTAAAGCGATATATCTATGATGCCCGTCGGAACGGAAACGCTCTCGAATTTTTCTATGCATTCGGCAAGCCGTTTTGCCATAGGCACGCCGCGCGTTACGACGCCTACAAGCACGACGTTGTTAACGCCCTTGTTGCGTTCTGAAATCTCGTGTGCAATTCTTGATATCGCGCGGTTTACCGATTGTTCGTCGAGTATGATTTTTTCGTCTTTCATATTTCCCCTACGCTGCGATTTGCGAACATTTTTACATAAAAAATACGCTTTGCATACCGCAAAGCGCAAAATAACCGTTATAAAACCGAACACGCATAATTACAGTGTTCCGTAAAAAGTTACCGCCTTGCGGACATCCCGTGTCCGTCGGGTATCGCCGTACCCCTTAAAGACTTATCTTCTGCATTATAGCGGATAAAGGGGGATATGTCAACTTAAAAATCGGCAAGTTGAAAAAATCGGCACGGAAAATTTTTGGCGGGGGTGTGGGGCAGATTATTGTAATGTGAGAGAGCAGCGTTGTTGTGTGCGGCTTACGCCTGGATCCTTCGTGAGTTGTGCAGGGGGGCAAGTCTCAGGATGACGGGATGGTGAAAGTTGCGATAATCGACTTATAGGCGGTTTTTTTGAGCGTTTTACGGGTGTAGAGATAGGGGAAAACGAAAAGGAAATGGAAAATTATGATAATAAATCCGAGAAAAAAGATAAATCGGTTGACAGCAAGGGAAAAAGATAATATAATAAAATTACATGTGTAACGCAACACTTGATACTTTAACTAAAAAGGAAAATTATGCCGAGAGATTTTTTGTTTACTAAAGATGAAATTATAAAAGCCGCGCTTGATCTGACAAGAGAAAAGGGGTTTGAAGCGGTGTCTGCGCGCGCGTTGGGTGAGAAACTCGGAACGTCGTCGCGCCCGGTGTTCAGTCATTTTGCGAATATGGCTGAAGTTCAGCGCGCGATTATATCGGCGGCGAACGAACTTTATCAGTCGTACAGGAAAAAGGAGATTGAAAGCGAAAAATATGTGCCGTACAAAGCAAGCGGTATGGCGTATATTCGCTTTGCAAAGGAAGAAAATCAACTGTTTCGGTTGCTGTTTATGCGTGATCGGTCGCAGGAATCCGACAAGGAAAACCCCGAAGAAATGGACGCGCTGATCGCGCTGATTTGCAATCAGGTCGATATAGATAAGCGCGGTGCCGAGTTGTTTTATATTGAAATGTGGACATATACGCACGGAATCGCTTCTATGGTAGCCACGAACTATTTCGATTGGAACGAAGAGTTTGTAAGCCGCATTTTGACCGACGGTTACGAAGGCTTGAAACATCGTTTTACTGAAAACGCTAAGTAAAAAGGGAAATTATGATTGACGTTAAAGGAATAGTTAAAAATTACGGCGCGGGCGAAAGCCGGACGGAAGTGCTGAAAGGAATCGATTTACAGATAAGAAACGGAGATTTTGCCGTGATTTTAGGCGCTTCGGGTTCGGGTAAATCGACGCTTCTGAATTGTTTATCGGGTTTGGAGCGGGTTGATAAAGGCAGTATTGAATACGACGGCGCGGATATTACCGTTTTTTCGGATAAGCAACTGACCGAATTTCGTAAGGATAAGATTGCGTTTATTTTTCAGCAATACTATCTTTTGTCGAATATGACGGTGGAAAAGAACGTGCGGATGGGCGCCGACCTTGCGGGAAACAAGGATTACAAAGAGATTATAAAAGCGGTGGGGCTTGCGGATAAAATGAAGAAATATCCGTCGGAACTGTCGGGCGGGGAGCAACAGCGTGCGGCGATTGCCAGAGCGATTGCAAAAAAGCCCAAAGTGTTGTTTCTGGACGAGCCGACGGGCGCGCTTGACGAGAACACGGGGCGGCAGGTTCTTGATTACATTTGCAGATTACATAACGATTACGGTTTTACCGTGCTTATGGTTACGCATAACGAAAACATTGCGGAAACGGCGAATACCGTAATCAGAATGAACAGCGGACGGATTGCCGAGGTTTATCATAACGACACGCCGAAATCTGCATATGAAATAGGGTGGTAGCGGAAATATGGTTATCGGATTGAAAGACGTTGCGAAGTTGTTCGGAATAACTATTGTGGCGTGTTGCGCGGCGTTTGTATGTACGCTGTTTTTGAGTTATAATATCGATCTTGTAGCAATCGAAGGCGAAATCGCGCAGGAGAGTAGGGCAATGTATGACGCGCAGGTAATGATGGGCAGAGTGGTTGCGGGTGTTTCGGGCGGGTGTCTGATTGCGACGTCTGTCGTTATGCTGTTGTTTTATATTAAAAATTACGTCGATACGCACGGCAAGGAACTGGGTATTCTGAAAGCGTTAGGGTATTCGGATATGAATATCGCAAGGCACTTTTGGGTGTTCGGGCTGGCGGTTTTTGTCGGGTGTGCGATAGGGTATGTTGCGGGGTGGCTGTATCTTCCCACATTTTATAAAAAACAAAGCATTGAACTTATGCCCGCGTTGGAGCCGAAGTTTCATCTTGGTTTGCTGTTTGCGATTGTCGCCGCGCCTACGATTGTTTTTGCCGCGATTTCGGTGCTGTTTGCGTATGCGAAACTGAAAACGCCCGTACTCGATTTGTTGAAAGAAAGGTGCGAATTTAAGGCAGGAAAAGGGCGTAAAAAAAAGGACGTTGAAAAATTTGTCGCGGACGTGCCGTTTTTGAAAGATTTATCGGCTGTGACATTAAAAAGCAAAAAAGCACTCGCGTTTTTCGTGGCGTTTTCGGCGTTCTGCTTTTCGGCTATGGTACAGATGGCTTTTTCTATGAATGCGCTTGCAAGCGAAACATTTGCGGGAATGATTTTAACAATCGGGTTGATTCTTGCATATGTGACGTTGTTTTTGTCGCTTTCGGGAGTGGTGAAAGGGAACGCGAAAACCATTGCTATGATGCGCGCGTTCGGATATGACGACGGCGTTTGCAGACGAAGTATTTTCGGAGCGTACCGTCCGATTGCAGTTATCGGTTTTGTAATCGGCACGCTGTATCAGTTCGGGTTGCTGAAGTTTATGATGAAAGTCGTGTTTGCAAAAATCGACGGCGCGCTGCAATATAATTTCGATTTTAAGGCGTTTCTCGTTACGATCGTTTTGTTTGCGGCAAGTTATGAACTATCGATTTATTTGTACGCGCTAAGGATAAGGAAGATTTCGGTTAAGGATATTATGTCGGAATGAAATAACTGAAAACCCGCCTGTATGTCGCGATAATCGACTTATAGGCGGGTTTTTTGTGGTTTTGCGGGTTCGGTGTTGGGGTGTTTTTGTCCTCTTCCGTCGGCGGTGCCGACACCTTCCCCAAGCGGGGAAGGCGAGGAATGATTGTGATAAGAGTGCGGCGCTTGCGCGCCTGGATCCTTCGTGAGCAGGTCGGGGAGCTTGTCTCAGGATGACGGGGATATATGTTTCCGTGATAAGAATTTACAGCGCGGGAAAATTTGCTTTTTAGTCCTCTCTCGGTACTTGCGTGCCACTCTCCCCAAAAGGGGAAAGCAGAGTTTGACTTGTTAAACATTAAAGTAAATAAAACCCGCCGAAAGTCAGGATAATCGACTTATAGGCGGGTTTTTGTGTGGTTTTGAAGTTACCAGCGGTTGCGGACGTGTTCGGCAAAGCCGATTTTGTCGGTAAGTTCGATAATCGTGCCGTCGTCGAGTTTTACCGTGCCCGAAAAAAGACCGAAAACCTGATGTTGATTGCTGGATATGATGAGCGCGTTGGCGTTGTCGTACCGATCGATAAGGGGGATAAACGATAAATCGAATCTGCTCTGATCGTCGTAAAACTTCCATGGCGATAAATAGTCGTAGCCTTTGCCGTTTTTGCTTTCGGGAATATCGAAAACGACGTTTTGCATTTTGTGGGCGATTCCGTTGTAAAAGAGCATGTTTTCGGTTGCGGCGGAAGTGTCGCCGAAACCGTAACCGATGTTAAAACCGAGTTTTGCACCGTCCTGATAGCATTGCAGACTGCCCCAGTACCATTCGTTGGAGTACGTCCATACGCCGCGCCCCCAGTCGAGCGTGACAAGCGAACTTTCTTCGCTGAAAACGTAGCGGTTGTCGCCGATTTTGCAGTAGCCTCGGGCGGTCATGCAATTAACCTTTATGTTGTAATAGAAGTGACCTTTTTTGTTAAACGGTGTGGCTATGACCATTTTGTCGCGCGGTTCGTCGGACAGGTCGAATTCGCACTCGAAATCGCGGTCGCCGTCGAATTTTTTGAATCTGAAAACAAGATTGCGCTTTCCGTCGCCTTGCGTGAACTTGCTGTAGACCTTTTTGTCTTTATATTCTACCGATCCCGTGCGATAGTCGGGGGTAAGACCGATTTTGCCGAAAGAAAAGGCATGCATTGTGCTTTTGGTTATGTAGGTGCGCTTTTCGAAATCGAGAAAACTGACGGAAGCTAGCGACATGTAAGAATTATCGTCGATCGTAAGGCAAACGGCGTATTTTCCGTTGGAAATAAGATAGTAATCCCATTCTTTAATGCGCGATTTGCCCGCTTTTATTGCCGCGCGATCGTATTTTTTTACCGCTTCGGTGGCGTAGCCGCTTTCGCAAAGATTGCCATTGTCATCAAGAAGATCGCCGGCACTTAGTATATGCTGCATATTCTTTTCCCCCATAGATAAAACCGCGCGAAAAATCTTAGATTTTGATAAGGAACGAAACCCTTAATCGCGCTTTTTACATTTTTCATCATAACATAAAAAAATCGCTTTGTAAATACAAAACGATTTTTTTCAAGTTGTTTTCACATTGCGTTGATAACGCGTTATTTGCGGCGGTTACGTCGGCAGTGAAGTTGTGCCGTGTTCTTTTTCGTACTGCACGGTATAAAGCCTGAAATATCTGCCTTTTCTTTGCATTAACTCGTCGTGATTGCCTTGTTCTACGATTTGTCCGTCGCTCATAACGATGATTTTATCGGCGTAGCGGACGGTTGAAAGCCTGTGCGCGACGATAAGCATCGTGCCGCCGTTCATCATTTTTTCAAGAGAATCGCGGATAAGATATTCGGTTTCGGCGTCGATATTAGCCGTCGCTTCGTCCAATATAAGCACGTCGGGTTTATGAACGACGGTGCGTGCGAAAGAGAGCAGTTGCCGCTGACCGGCGGAAAGGTTGTTGCCGCGTTCGCGGATTTCGTGATTCAAGCCGCCGTCTAAGCCGTCGATGAATTTATCGGCGTTTACATACTTGCAAGCGTCGTAAATTTCTTGATCGGAAAAGTTGCCGCCGAGCGCGATATTGCTTTTTACCGTGCCCGAAAACAAAAATACGTCCTGAAGCATCTGTCCGAAACGGCGGCGCAGACTTGCGATGGTATATTCGGTGATATTTCTTCCGTCGACGAGAATCTGACCTTTTTGTATGTCGTAGTTGCGGCAGAGAAGAGAAAGTACGGTGGTTTTACCCGAACCCGTCGCGCCGACAAAAGCGACCGTTTGCCCCGCTTTGATCCTGAACGACAGGTCTTTTATAATCCATTCGTCTTCGGTGTAGGCAAACCAGACGTTCTTAAATTCGATATCGCCGTCTATATGTTCGACGTCGATTGCTCCGTCTTTATCGACAACGGACGGCTTTTCGTCGAGAATAACGAAGATTTTTTCTGCCGAAGCGAACGCCGATTGTAGTCTGTTGAACTGTTCGGCAAGGCTCTGTATGGGGTTAAAGAACTTGGAAATGTACATGTAGAACGTGACGAGCGTGCCTGCCGAAATGGTTTTGCCCATAAAACTCGTGCCGTCGAGATAGCCTTTGCCGCCGAGATAGAACAGACACATTACCGACGTGACGTAAAGCATATACACTACGGGACGGAAAATGCCGAATACGAGCAGTTCTTTTCTGCGTGCGTTTTTAAGCGTGGTGTTTTTTGCGGTGAACTCGTCGAGTTTTGCCTGTTCGCGGTTAAACGACTGAATGATTTTTATGCCCGAAAGGTTTTCGGATAAAAAAGTGTTTATGTCGGTCGTTCCGTCGCGCACGGCACGGTATGCCTTGCGGGAAAACTTTCGGAAAATGATTGTAAACAGCACGATAAACGGCACGAAACAAGCGATCATGAGCGCGAGTTCGTAGTTGAGTATGACCATTGCCGTGAACACGCAGACGATTACGAACATGTTCTTTATAAGGTTTACGAGTACGCCCGTGAACATGTTTGAAATGGCATTGGTATCGTTGGCAACCCTTGTTACGAGTTTCCCGACGGGCAGTTTGTTAAGTTGCTCGTGCGAGAGTTTTTCGATATGCTCGAACAGATCGCTTCTGAGATCGCCGAGTATGCGTTGCCCGGTTTTTTGCAATATCAACGTTTGCGCATATGAGCCTATGAGTGAAACGATAAGTATGCTTGCGTAAACGCCGAGACGGATATACAACTGCGGAAGTTCGAAACTGTTTTTTACAAGGTCTTCTATCGAGCCGATCAACAGGGGCGAGATTACGTCGTAAGAGATAGAAAACAGCATTAAAACAAGCACGATTACGAACTTGCCGGTATACGGTTTTGCGTAGCGCATAAGCCGCTTTAAGATGTAGGAATCTTTGAGCGTGCGGTCGAATCCGATTGCTTCTTTTTTGTTTTTCATCAGCGCGAACGCAATGATGAACGCCGTCGAGAGCAGCCCGATTATTGCGCCCGCTACGAGCATGGGATAATATTCACGCATTTTCGTCACCCCTTTCGTCCGCTTTTTGCAGCCTTACTGCCTCTGCGTACTGCGGGCATGTTTTTATAAGTTGTTCGTGTGTGCCGACCGCAAGCACTCTGCCGTTATCGAGATAAACGATGCGGTCTGCGCCCGAAATGGTCGAAATTCGGTGCGAAAGCAGAATGGTGGTCTTGCCTTTGCGCGATTCTTCGAGATTTTTAAGGAGCGTTTTTTCCGTGTCGGTGTCGACGGCGGAAAGCGAATCGTCCAATATAAGCACGGGCGCGTTTTTAAGCAGGGCGCGCGCGATTGAAATTCTTTGCTTCTGCCCGCCCGAAACGGTTACGCCGCGTTCGCCGAGTACGGTCGAGTAGCCTTTAGGAAATTCGGAAATGTCGCCGTCGACTGCGGAAAGCGTGGCGGCGGTTTTAATCTCTTCGTCGGTAAAATCGCCGGAAGAAAAGGCTATGTTGCGGGAGATAGTGTCGCTGAACAAAAAGTTGTCCTGCGGGACGTAGGCGACGTTCTTTCTTACCGATTCGACGGTGAGCGAGTTCACGTCTTTATCGTCGAAGAAAAGCATATTGTCGGGTAGGTCGTAAGTGCGGATCATAAGGTCGGCGACGGTGGTTTTTCCCGAACCCGTGCGTCCCGTTATGCCGACGAGCATGCCCGGCTCTATTAAGAAACTTACGTTTTTAAGCACGGGAGAGTTGCCGTCGGGGTAGGAAAAGTCGAGATTTCTGAATTCGATTTTGCCTTTAGCGTTTTCAAGCGGGGTTGAGTTATCGCGGTCGTGAATTTGTTCGGTTTCGCCGAGCAGTTTGTTTACGCGGTTTAACGACGCTTTCCCGCGGGAGTGCATGTCGATAAGTTCTGAAACCGCCATAATCGGCCAGACGATGCTGTTGAAATAACCGAGAAATTCCACGAGCTGACCCGCGTCGAATATGCCTTGATGAACGAGATACCCTCCGTAGCCGAGTATTACCACGATGACCGATTCGACAAACAGCGTCACCGATATGCTGAGTATTGCCGAATAGCGCGTGTATTCTACGTTGGCTTTTTCGTTCTCTTTGTTGACTTTTTTGAAAGAGAGCAGTTCGATGCCTTCTTTTACGAAAGCTTTGATGACCGTTATGCCCGAAAAGCTTTCTTGCGAAAAATCGGAAAGGCGGGAAAAACATGCCTGACGTTCGTCCCATTTTCTGGAAAGACTTTTGCCTATCGTTATGCCGCATATCAGAAGAAGAGCCATCGGCAAAAGCGAAAACAGCGTAAGATAGCCGTTCATTCTTGCCATTTTTACTATTGCGATACCGCCGAGCAGGGCGGCGTCGGCAAACATAAGCACGCCCGAGCCGAAACATTCTTCAAGCGTTTCGAGGTCGTTGGTAAAATACGACATAAGGTCGCCCACTTTGTTGACTTTATAGAACGACTGCGAAAGATCTTTGCATTTGTCGAACATTCTGCGGCGAAGGTCGGCTTCCATTCTCAGCGACGCGCCGAACAGACAGATTCTCCACAAAAACCGCCCTGCGACAAGCGCGAGAATTATGCCGAGCATAGGGGCGCATATATTTTCGAGTAGGAAGTTTATGTCGAAATTTTCCACATTGCCGTTTAACGCGTTTACGATTACGCGATATATTTCGGGAATTTTAAGCTGAAAATAATCGACCAGCAAAAGCGACAATATGCCGCCGAGTATCATATGCAGATATTTCAGATAGTATCGGTTTATGTTTTTGCCGAAAATCATATTGTCTCCTTTTGTAGATTTTTTTTGGTGATAGGCGCGGCATCGGGATGATGTCGGTGCGCCTGTAAAAAAGTATATAGTTAAAGTATCTTACATTATAAAGTCGGGTTTGTCAAGGGAAAACGCAGTGTTTTATGCGGGGAAAAGGGGTAAGTACATATGTTTTATTGGTTAATTATTGCATTTCGATTAATTTTTATATGCGGTTGAGTATTTAATAAACGGGCTTGACGGAATTTATATTTTTTTGTATAATCTTTTTAGGATTTTGCGTTTGTAAGGCGTATTATATAAAGAAAAGGGGTAACGGCAAAAACCGTAAGGTGAAAAATGGGCGAAGGCGAGCTTGCTTATAAAAAATTTCAGAATGGGGACGATTCTTCGCTTGAAATCATAGTACGGCTTTACCGCGCCGACATTACCGCGTACGCCATGAGTATAGTGCGCAATCGTTTTGCCGCCGAAGACGTTGCGGCCGAAGTTTTTTGTTACGTCGTTCTGCACAGAAAAAAGTATAATTTTTCGGTGCCGCTCAAGTATTATCTGCTTATGATCTGTCGTTCGCGCGCGTACGATTACTGCCGGAAAGAGAAAAAATACGTCGGGCTTGACGACTCGATTTTGCTAAAAACGAGCGGTGACGACGTATCTGAAAAGCTGCTCGGAAAAGAACGCAAAAGTGCGCTTTATCGCGCTATAGGCGGACTTCCTGCGGACATGCGCTCTGCCGTATACCTTGTTTACTTTGAAGAAATGAGTTACGACGATGCGGCAAAAATTATGAAAGTCAGCCGAAAAAAGGTGGATAACCTGTTATATCTTGCAAAACAGAAACTAAGGACGATTTTGAAGGATTGTATATGAAAAAGAATAAAAATTTGCAACCGACGGAAACGGAAAATATCGTGATAAAGTCTGACGAAGATTTTGTTTCGGACGTTTTTGCTCGGGCGAAAAAATACAAAAGGAAACGTAAAAAAGCGATTATTTCCACGATTTCGGCGTGCCTTGCGGTTTGCTTTACCATTGGCGTTTTTGCGATAATTCCCAAAGGTTTTAATAAAGGCGATATGAGACCGCCCGATAATTACGAAACGGTAGAAACGGGCGGTTCCGATTATGCACTGATAGACGGAAGCTATCTCTATCTTTCGCAAAGCGTAAGCCGCTCGATTTTCGAGCTTATTCAGGGCGAAGTTTTCAAAAGCAGAATAATAGAGGACGATTGTAAACTTGATAACTATAAATTCACTTTGTATATCGGCGGCGTAAGATACATGTTTTTTGAAGACGGAGTGTTTTATTCCAATAAAATAATAGACGATAAAACGCTGACGAAAAACGCCGAAAGTATTATAAACGTCGCGCTGTAAGTTGCCGCATTATACTGCTTAAAATTTATTAAAAACGCATAAAAATCGACCTATAGGTTGAATATCGACTATTATAAACAAAAAAAGCCGCCGGAAAAACCGACGGCTTTTAGTATGAAGATAAATCTGTTACGCGTTAGCGAGTTCTTTTTCGTATGCAAACATTATTGCCGAAATGAGTTCGTTGCGCGCTTCTGCGTTGATGGGGTGGGCGATATCTCTGTATTCGCCGTCGGACGTTTTGCGCGAAGGCATTGCGACGAAGCAACCGTCGGTTCCCTCTACGATCTTTATATCGTGAATAGCGATGGCGTCGTCTAAAGTAACGGATGCGACCGCTTTAAGTTTACTGTCTTCTTTTTGTACTTTTCTGATTCTTACGTCTGTGATGTTCATTTTTTTACCGCCTTATTATGTATTTTTTGCCGCTCCAAGGTAGATTACGGCTTTGTCTATACTATATTACTATAAAAAAAGATAAATTTCAATACCTTTTCGAAAAAAAGTTTGTAAATTTCGAAAAATAATGCAAATTTTCTTGTTTTGCGGAGTAAAATGTCGTTTGTAGGACATATCATATACTATGATTATCAATCGGAAGGACGGTTTGAGTAAATTTAAGGTGCATTTTGTGGGGATCGGCGGGATAAGTATGTCTTCTCTTGCTGTAATGCTTAATAAAAAAGGGTTCGAAGTTTCGGGGAGCGATAAAACCGAAAGCGAAATTACGCGGAATTTGCAGGCGCAGGGAATTCCGGTAAACCGTGCGGGCGACGCGGAAGAATGCGATCTTGCGGTTGTGTCTTCGGCAATTCCCGACGACGACCCCGTAAAGAAAAAACTTGTCGGGCTTAAAAAGGCGGTCGTTTCGCGTGCCTGGCTGCTTGCGCGTATCTGCGAATGTTATCCCGTAACCGTCGGGGTTGCGGGAACGCACGGCAAAACCACTTGCACTTGCATACTTGCGCATATTATGAAAGAAGCAGGCGAAGAGTTTACTTTGCACGTCGGCGGTGAAGACACTGAGTTTTCTAACACATATTCTTGCGGCGATAAGGTTTTTCTTACCGAAATTTGCGAGTTTAAGCGCAATATTGCGCTCTTTTCGCCTAAAATCGGGGTTGTTCTCAATATAGATAACGACCATGAAGAAAGTTACGGGTCGTTCGATAATCTTAAGGAAGAATTTTATGAGTTTATCGGGCGATGCGGTAAGGCGATAGTTAACTACGACGATGAAAATTTAAGAAATAAGGGGGTAACTTTTTCGTTTTCGGATAGTGCCGCCGACTATTTTGCAAGCGACGTTTTTTATGACGGAAAAACGCTTGAATGTGCCGTTTTCGGACACGGAGCCCGACTTTTTGATATAAAGACCGCGCATTTAAGGCGGCATGACGTATATAATATTCTTGCCGCTGTCGCCGTTGCCGATTATATGGGGATACCCGCCGAAAAGATTAAAAAGGGTATTGAAAAATTTTGCGGAGTGAAAAGGCGGAACGAATATCTCGGCGATTATTGCGGCAAGCCCGTTTATGCCGATTACGCGCATCACCCCGCGCAGGTTAAAATTGCCGTTGAAGAATATAAAAAGCGGTTTGGGGGTAAGGTAAGGTTTTTATTTCAGTCGCACACATACTCGCGTACGGCACGGTTATGCGACGATTTTGCCGCCGCGCTCGCCCCCGCGGGTGAAGTTTATTTGTTTGAAACTTACGGGGCAAGGGAGAAGTTCGACGAAGAGGGAAGTTGTAAAAAGTTGGGCTATAGGTTGAAAAACGCGGTGTTGTGCGATGATGAAGGCGGCGTTTTGCGCGCGTTTGAAGAAAATAAGGCGGGCGTTTCTGCTTATGTGGTTCTCGGCGCGGGTGATCTGTACGATAGGGTTAAGGAGTTTTTGAGTTTTAATTAAGGGGGGTATTGAAAGGTGTGGAGCACGGTCTCGGGATGACGGAAAACGAAAAAAAGATGACAGGGATTTCATTCGTCATCACTAATTATTTTTGCGGCAATAAATCGGTTTTTGCTGTGTTAAACTCCCATCAATGTACGGTCAAGTACTATTTCGGTCGTTTGCCTTGCAAAAACCGAGCCGCAAGCGGCGATTTCTTATCCGCAAAAATGCACAGCACCGAAAAGTGCGTATTTTTAGATGATTTTTTGTAAACACGATAAATGATGTACTTGCCGTACTGCGTTTTGAGTGTTTGCGGAAAAGGGCTAAAAAGCCGCCTTTTCGGTAATTAGTGATAAGGAATGGAATCCCTATGGAAAAAATAAATTAAAAATATTTTAGGAAATATTGATTTTGCGACGTATTGTTTTATGAAAGCGGGCGACGGAAAGTCGTTTCGCAAAAAATAAAAGACGGGAGAATCGATATGAAAAGATTTTTAGTTCTTTTTGCGGGCGTTTTGTCTTGCATGCTTATTTTGCAGGGCTGCAGCGCGAGCAAAGGGCGTGGCGATTATTATGAAAATTACGCACCTGCTGTGGGGGACGAAAGTTATTCTTACGACGGAATCAAAGAAAACAATTTTTCTTTGGCAAGCGAGAAAAACACTTCGACTTTTTCGCTTGACAGAAACACGACTTCTTATTCGATCGCAAGACGACAGATAACCGACGGGGCGATTCCCGCTGCCGATTCGGTGAGAATTGAAGAATACGTCAACTATTTTTCTTACGACTACGACGAACCGACAGACGGCAAGCCGCTCAGTATAAGCGGGTCGCTTTCGGACTGCCCCTGGAACAGCGAACATAAACTGTTTACCGTGGGCGTCGCGGCCAAAAAAATAGATTTTTCGCAGAAAAAGCAGAACAACCTTGTATTTTTAATTGACGTTTCGGGTTCGATGTTCGGTTCCGACAGGCTGGGGCTTATTCAGCAGTCGTTTGCGATGCTGAGCGAAAATCTCGATGACGACGATTACGTTTCGATAGTTACTTATGCGAGCGGAACAAAAGTGGTTGCGGAAGGCTTACGCGGAAGCCGGAAAACCGAAATCTGCGCGATACTCGAAGATCTTGAAGCGGGCGGCTCCACTGCGGGGGCGAGCGGTATTCAACTTGCGTATAAAACCGCTTCCAAATATTTCATTCAGGACGGGAACAACCGCGTTCTGCTTGCGACCGACGGCGATTTCAACGTGGGGATCAGCAGTAAAAACGAACTTAAGTCGTTTATATCCCAAAAGCGCGATTCGGGCATTTACTTGAGCGTGCTTGGCGTGGGAATGTATAACACCCGCGACGATCTGATGGAAACGCTTGCGCGTAACGGCAACGGCAATTACGGATATCTCGACAGCATTACCGAAGCGAGAAAGATGCTTGTTACCGAGATGGGCGGAACGCTCGAAACGGTGGCTAAAGACGCTAAAATTCAGGTTGCGTTTAACCCCGAAACGGTTGAAAAGTACCGCCTTATCGGGTACGAAAACAAAATGATGAGCGACGCCGACTTTGACGACGAAAATAAGGACGCGGGCGAAATCGGCTCGGGACATACGGTTACCGCCGTTTATGAAATCGAGTTGAAAGACGGCGCGGACGGCGGGTTTGCTTCGGCTGTTATCAGATGCAAAGACCCCGGAACCGACGAAAGTATTGAAATAAACGGCGAGTTTGCGACCGATATGTATACGCAGTCGCCGAGCGAAGACGTTGTGTTTATAGGCTGCGTTACAGAATTCGGGCTTTTGTTGAGAGAGTCTGAATATAAGGGCAATGCTTCGTGGGAGTCGGTTATAGCAAGACTTCGGGTACTGCCTTCGGTGAGCGGCGATGGCGGAAGCGGCGACGAATTCAGGATGGAATTCCTGACGGTGGTCAGAAAAGCCGCGAGTTTGTACGGCAGCCGTAATCAATAAAAGATGTTGCACCGTAAACAATAAAATAAATTGAGATGGGGTGTAAAGCCCTGCTATGCCCGCCGAGAGATATTGCGGTATCTTCGGCGGGTGTTTTTTATTGACTTAATCGCGCCGTAAGTGTATAATAAGTTTGTATTTGATTATTAAACGGCGGCAATCGGACGGTGGCGGTTAATCGTGCCGCAAAATGCCGCGGTGTAAAGATTTACTATGGAAAAGAAAAAATTTGACAATTATATAATTACGGGGTTTGACGGCGGCTCGTTTTTCAGCGTCGCCGTGCTTTTTAATCTGCTTTTAACTCTTGTTTTTGCGGTCGTTCTGCAACTTACGGGCGCGACCGATAACGAGAGTTTTATGAGTAGTTATACCTACACGTTTATGGGTTTTCTCGTGTCGCCCGTAGCGATAGGCGGGTGTATGCTTTACGCTAAATTAAAGGGCAAACTAAACTTACGCATGTCGGTCGGGTTTTGTAAATTCGATATAAAGTATTTGGGGATTGCGCTGCTTTTGTTCGTGGGGTGCGTGCTTGGGCTTTCGGGGCTTAATACCGTGTTTGTGGACTGGCTTAATAAACTTATGGGATACGAAGCGCAGCCTATAAATCTGCCGGGGAGCGGGTTCGGAAATTTTCTGCTTTGCACGCTGATAGTTTGCGTTATTCCGGCTATAATGGAAGAATCGCTCTTCCGCGGCGTGGTGCTTAACGGAGCTAAAAGGCTCGGAGACGTTTTTGCCGTGCTTGTTTGCGGCGGACTTTTCTGCCTGTACCACCACAGCCCGCAACAGACAATTTATCAGTTTATTTTAGGTGCGCTGTTTGCACTGCTTGCGGTAAAAAGCGGATCGATTTATCCGTCGGTTATCTTTCATTTTCTGAATAATTTTTATATAATCGTAGGATATTTTATCTGGGGCGAATCGCTTTCGCTGCCGACCGTGTGGAACGTTATAATCGTTATAGTCGGGCTTGTCGTTCTTGCGCTCGGAATATTCTTGCTTATAAAAGCGAAAAAGTGCGAACGCGAAGAAAAAATAAAAGCCGATTTTCTTAAAGTTGCGGAGCTGAAAAGCGAGCGCAAAGCGTTTTTGATTTCGTCGCTTACGGGTACGGTCGTATGCGCTATATTGTGGCTGGTCGAACTGTTTTCGTAAAAACGGTAGATTTGCGTGAAAGTCGCGATAATCGACCTATAGCGCGATATTTTCTGTTTATTCTGATGGTTTTGAAATGTGCGGCGCGGGGCGCCTGGATCCTTCGTAAGTTGGGCAAGGAGTGCGTCTCAGGATGACGGGGAGACAGGATAGCGGGGGGGTTGGAAAAGTGCGGATTATTGAATTGTTGCGCGTTGCGGGTAGTTTTTGGGGTGAAATATGTTTAAGATTAACCTTGTTGTAGTCGGAAAAGTTAAAGAAAAATACTTTTCGGACGCGGTTGAAGAGTATAAAAAAAGGCTTTCGCGATTTTGCGAGTTCAGGATTTTCGAATGCAAAGAATATGGGAGCGAAGATTCCGACCCCGAAATTGCGTTGAAAAAAGAAAGCGAAGAAATTTTGAAAAGGTTGCAGGGGTATGTGTTCGTTATGGCGATCGAAGGCAGGCAATACGACTCGGCGGCTTTTTCGGAAAAACTGATAAAGGTCAAAGATACCGCGGGCGAAGCTACTTTTGTGATAGGCTCGTCTTACGGAGCGGCGGACTGCGTGAAAAGTAAGGCGGACGAACTGATTTCCTTTTCGAAAATGACCTTTCCGCACACGCTGTTCAGGGTGATGCTGACCGAACAGATTTACCGTGCGTTTATGATAAACGGCGGAGGCAGATATCATAAATAAATACTGCCGGACGGACGAAAACGGCAAAGGGATATAATACCGACTATAAAAGATTTGAAATGATAAAAACCAATCGACTTAAACAGTCTGCCGCGCAGATTGAAAAACTTAATCGCCTTGAAAAGTTGCAAAGAGAACAAGACGAGAAATTCATGCAAATGGCTATCGCGGAAGCCAAAAAGGCTGAAGAACTCGGCGAAATTCCCGTCGGCGCGGTTATCGTTAAAGACGGCGAAGTTTTAGCCGCGGGATACAACCGCAAAGAAACCGATAATTGCGCCGTTTTTCATGCAGAAATCAATGCCATTATGAAGTGCGCCGAAAAAATCGGGTGGCGGCTTGACGGTTGCGATATTTATGTAACGCTGGAACCTTGCGCGATGTGTGCGGGGGCGATTATCTCGTCGAGAATAAGGCGGGTGGTTTTCGGCGCGGCGGAACCTAAATCGGGGTTCTTCGGGAGCGCGTGCGATATATCTGCCGTGTCGGGGCTCAATCACTCGGTTGAAGTGGTGAAAGGGGTGCTCGAAGAAGAGTGTCTGAAGTTGCTTGCGGAGTTTTTTGAGAAGAAGAGATAGGGAATGCAAGCCCTGAGAAAAAGAAAAGTGCAAAATTGCGATTTGCGGGCAATGCGGTTGACTAAATTTTCTTTTTTATGTAATATAAAAGCGTAAATTGAGCGATCGGATTGAGTCAATGAAACCGTCCGATCTGTTTTTGCGGAGGTCGTTATGATTACACACAGCACAGAGATCAAGATTTTTTCAGGTAATTCAAACAAGCCGCTTTCCGAAGCTATTGCCAAAGAACTCAACAAAGGATTGAGCGATATCGAAGTGGGGCATTTTTCGGACGGAGAAACAAGCGTTCATATCGGTGAAACGGTCAGGGGACGCGACGTCTTCATTATTCAATCAACCAGTGCGCCCGTTAACGAGAACCTTATGGAACTTCTCGTTTGCATTGACGCACTCCGCCGCGCTTCGGCAGGTCGTATAACAGCGGTTATTCCTTATTTCGGTTATGCCCGTCAGGACAGAAAAGCCCGCCCGCGCGATCCTATTACGGCTAAACTCGTTGCCGATATCATTACTTCTTCGGGTGCCGATAGAATTCTTACAATCGACCTTCACGCTCCGCAGATTCAGGGATTTTTCGATATTCCCGTCGACCATCTCGAAGGCGGTCCTATTCTTTATAAACATTTCAGAAAAATGGCGGGCGACGATTTTGTCGTGGTATCGCCCGACGTCGGCAGCGTTTCGCGTGCGCGTGCGGCCGCTTCCATACTTAATTGCCCCATCGCTATTATCGATAAGCGCAGACCGCGCGCAAATCAGGTTCAGATAATGAACATTATCGGCGACGTTAAAGGCAAAACCTGCTTGCTCGTAGACGATATGATCGATACGGCGGGAACTATCTGCGAAGGCGCGCAGGCTCTTGCCGATTACGGCGCGAAAGAAATTTACGCTTGCTGCACGCATGCCGTATTTTCTGGTCCCGCAATCGAACGCATAGAAAAATCGCCTATTAAAAAGATTTGCGTTCTCGATACCATCGATTTGCCGGAAGAAAAGCGCATCGATAAGATAGAAGTGCTGTCTATAGCTAAACTTCTTGCTAAGGCTATAAACAACATCTATCTCGATCAGAAGATGAGCGAAGTTTATAAAAACAGCGACGGAAAAGAAGACTGATAATTTATGCTCTTGGCTTTATAAGGGCGTACGGAACATACGATGAAGATTATTTTCGGGCTGGGCAACCCCGGCACAAAATATGCCATGAATTACCATAATCTCGGGTTTATGGTTATAGACATTCTTGCCGAAAGGCTGGGCGTTACCGCTTTCAGAAAGGAAAACAACGGGCTTTCCGCCGTAACGTTTATTAACGGCGAAAAAACATTGCTTGTTAAGCCGCTTACCTTTATGAATTCGAGCGGCGATTGCGTAAAACCCTTTGTGGATTATTACGGCGTTGAATTATCGGATATTATGGTTATTTACGATGATATCGATATCGATAAAGGGCGCATGCGTTTTCGCCCGCACGGTTCGTCGGGTACGCATAACGGAATGCGCAGTATCGTTTCAAGGCTGAAAAGCGAAGATTTTCCGCGGTTGCGCATAGGTTCAAAAAACACTAACCCCGATATTCCGCTTATAGATTACGTTCTTATGAACATTCCCGCGGATGAAAAGGCTGTAATTTTGCCCGCGTTAAAGCGCGCTGCGGATTGCGCGGAAGACTTTGCTTCGGGGGTGAGTTTCGATAATTTGTCCTGTAAATATAACGCTAATACATAAGATTAACGCCCGATTTTTATCGGGCTTAGTTTTTCTTAATTCATGTAAAACAATATGGCGGTTAAACTTTTTTGCTTTTGTTTTGTTGTCGTAAAACCGGGCTATGTTTAAGCCGCCTGCCGTTTATAAATATTAAAAAGTCAGCCTATAAGTCGATTATCGCCGCTTTTAGTGAATACAGGATCGGGTAAATCGATATGTTGAATAAATATTTACAAGCAGAAAATTTAGGCGAAAATTTTGTTTCGTTATACGAAAACGTCCGCAGCGGGATACCCGCCGCGGTTTTTGGCGTACAATCAGCCGAAAAATATCATCTTGCGGCGATGCTCGATCTGCCCGTGTTGTATATCGCGCGGGACGGGCTGGTTGCTAAAAACGCGGCGAGAGAACTGCGTGCGTTGAGCGGCAAAAAGGTAGTTTATCTTCCCGCCAAAGACGACGTTTTACTGTATAACAAATCGTTTAATAAAGAGAACTATTACGAGCGTATCTCCGCGCTTTACCGCATAAGCCGCGGGGCGGATATAGTTACCTGCACGTTTGAGTCGCTGTTGCAGCTGATGCCCGACAAAATTGAAAGCGTCGAACTTAAAAAAAGCGAAGAGTACGATTTATCGGCGCTCGGCGAAAAACTCGTAAAAATGGGGTACACGCGCGTGGACGAAGCCGACGGAAAGGGCAGATTTTCGGTGCGCGGCGACATTGTGCATATCTTTCCCATAAACTATGACGCGCCCGTAAGAATTGACTTTTTCGGCGACGAAATAGAAAAAATGGTTTATTTCGATCCGTCGGGCGCGACGGCGGGCGAAGCGACTAAGATTATCGTTTTACCGACCGTCGATTTTACTATAGATCAATCGGAAAAGGCGATTATAAAGAGCAAACTTAACGAAGCGGTGAGAGCGTTCGGTACGCAGATTTATGCTTCGCGCGCAAGGGATATAGCAAAAGAACTTACAGAAATTCTGGATAACGATTGTTGCGATCCCGCGCTGTCGTTCGTGCTGCCGCTGCTTTCTTGCATGAAAGGCGACATACGCACTTTTATGGGCGAAGGTACCGTTGTGGTTTACGACGAATGCAAACTTCTGAACGATTCGTTAAACGGCGTGCTGAAAGAGTTTGCCGACCGCAGAATCGCGCTTAACACAAACGGCGAAAGTTTTAATTTTTCCGCCGGACAATACAAAACGCCCGAAAAACTTTTTGAGGAACTCGATTTTCGGCGTAAACTCGCGCTGCAGAGTCTTACTTCACAGGTTTCGTTTTTCAATCCGCTTAAAACGTTCAGGTTTAATTGCACGCCCGTGCCGAGATACGCGCTTAAACCCGACGACTTTTTCGAAGATATCAAGAACTGGAAAATCACCGGGTACAGAGTAATCGTTTGTTGCGGGAGCAGCGAACGCGCGTCAAGGCTGCACGGATATCTTGAAGACAAGAAAATTTTCTCCGATTACGGAAATAATTTCCCAGCGGATTTTTCGGGCGTTAAAATAACCGATTTTTATCTCGGAAACGGATTTATTTATCACGACGCGAAACTTGCCGTTATCGGCACGAACGATCTGTATTCGAGAAAAGAAAGAGAAAAGAAGATAAAACGCAAAAGCGGCGACGTGTACTATGCGCCCGAAGTCGGCGACTACTGTGTGCATGAACGGCACGGGATAGGTATCGTCCGCGGGATAGAACGCATTACCACGACCGACATGACGAAAGACTACGTTGCGATAGAGTATCGCGGCGGGGATATGCTGTACGTCGGCGTGGACAGAATGGACTGTCTGACCAAGTATATGGGCGGCGAAGAAAAACCGTCGCTTTCTAAACTCGGCGGTGCGGAATTCGAAAAGATAAAAGAACGGGTTAAGGCTTCGATTGCAAAACTTACCGTTAACTTAAAACAGTTATATCGTAACCGCAAGGAAGCAAAAGGTTTTGCGTTCAGACCGGACGACGGACTTATGCGCGAATTCGAAGACGATTTTCCGTTTGAAGAAACCGAAGACCAGCTTACTTCGATTGAAGAAATAAAAAAGGACATGGAAAGCACCCGCGTTATGGACAGACTTTTGTGCGGCGACGTGGGGTACGGCAAAACCGAAGTCGCTTTGCGGGCGGCTTTTAAGGCGATAGAATCGGGTAAGCAGGTGGCGTTGATCGCGCCGACTACCATTCTTGCCGAGCAGCATTACATGACCGCGGTTTCGCGTTTCAAAAACTTCCCCGTAAAAATCGCCGTGCTTGACAGGTTCAGAACGCCGTCGGAGCAGACGAAAACTTTGTTCGATCTTCAGGACGGCAAAGTCGATATGATTATCGGAACGCACAGGCTGTTTTCTAAAGACGTAAAGTTCAAAGATTTAGGTCTTCTTATATTGGACGAAGAACAGCGGTTCGGCGTGGAGCACAAAGAAAAGCTCAAACTGCTTAAAGAAAACGTAGACACGCTCACGCTTTCGGCAACGCCTATTCCGAGAACTCTGCATATGTCGCTCTCGGGAATAAGAGATATAAGCATAATCAATACTCCGCCGACCGAGCGTATCCCCGTGCAGATTTTCGTTACCGAAGAGACAGACGCGCTTATACGCGACGCTATTTCGAAAGAACTTGCAAGAAACGGGCAGGCGTTTATTCTGTATAACAGCGTTGACAGCATTTCGGCGTTTGCATCCCATGTGAAAGAGATTGTTCCCGAAGCACGGCTGATTATAGGGCATGGGCAGATGCAGGAGCGGCAACTCGAAGAAAACGTTATGAGTTTTTATCGCGGCGAATACGACGTGCTTGTTGCGAGCACCATAATAGAAAACGGCATCGATCTGCCGAACGCCAATACGCTGATAGTTATCGACGCGGATAAACTCGGGCTTTCGACGTTGTATCAGCTGAAAGGAAGAGTGGGCAGAAGCGACCGCATGGCGCGCGCGTACTTTACCTATAAAGAAAACAAGGTCTTAACCGACGTTGCGTATAAACGGCTTTCCGCGCTGACTGAGTTTACCGAGTTCGGAAGCGGGTTCAAGATTGCAATGCGCGACCTTGAAATTCGCGGAGCGGGCAACGTGCTCGGAAAAGAACAGCACGGGCATATGGATAAGATCGGTTATGAACTGTATAATAAACTGCTTAAAGAACAGTTGGGCGAAGTGACGAAAAATTTCGAAACCGAACTCGAAATAGGCGTTTCGGCATTTATTTCGGAAGAATATATTCCCGCCGAAACCCAGCGAATGGACGCTTATAAGCAGATTGCCGAAATTGCCGACGGTTCGGATGAAGTTCGCGTTACCGACGGTTTGTCGGCTAACTACGGAGATATTCCCGAAGAAGCATATAATCTTATAAGGATAGCAAGGCTTAAAGTTTTGTGCGCGAAACTCGACGTTATAAAGGCGGAACTTAATAAAACCGTGTGCAGGCTGACGTTCAAAAATCTCGATTCGTTGTCGAAGGGAAGTATAGTAGACGTGCTTAATTCGGGTAAATATTCAGCTAAACTCGCGTTCGGAACAAACCCGGAAATCATATTCGATATAACGGGTAAATCTGCCGATAAATTGCTTGACGAAATGACGGATTTTCTTAGGGAATCGGTAAAAGAAAAGGCTGGGTTGGAGTAAAAAAACAATAGAAATCGGCAGAAGAATAAAACGCGCGAAAAATGACCGAATATGTCGATAATCGACTTATAGACGGGGTTATTTACGATTCAGGGGTAAAACATGAAGTACGAAAATCAAAATTTTAAGGGTGAAAGGGCGCAGTTCTTTTCTTGCGACGACGTTTATGAAAATTGCGTTTTCGACGACGGAGAGTCACCTTTGAAAGAAAGTAAAAATGCAAAACTGAACAACTGTACATTCGGGTGGAAATATCCGCTCTGGTATTCGAAAAATCCCGAAGTGAAAAACACTTTATGGCTTAAAGAAGCGCGTTCGGGTGTGTGGTATACAAAGAATATTTCGGTTGAAAACAGCAGAATTATCGCGCCGAAAAATTTCAGACGGTGCGAAAACGTTAAACTATCAAGCGTAGTATTCGAAGACGCTCTGGAAACAATGTGGGGCTGCAACGGCGTTTCGCTTGAAAACGTTACCGTTAAGGGCGATTATTTCGGAATGAATTCGGAAAATATCAGCGCGAAAAACCTTAAAATAGACGGAAACTATTGTTTTGACGGCGGTAAAAATATAGAAGTAACCGATTCGGTTCTGAACAGTAAGGATTCGTTCTGGAACGTGAAAAACGCGGTGGTGCGTAATTCTACGATAATAGGCGAGTATATCGGGTGGAACTCGGAAAACCTGACGTTTATAGACTGCCATATAGAAAGTCATCAGGGTTTTTGCTATATAAAGGGGCTAAAACTTATAAACTGCACGCTTAAAAACACCGATCTCGCGTTCGAATATTGCAGCGATATAGACGCGGATATCTCAGGAACGATAGCCAGCGTTAAAAACCCGACTTCGGGAACTATCGTTGCGGATAAAATCGACGAAATCATTCTTGAAGAGAACAGAGTTGACGTTAAGGCTACGGCTATTAAGGCTCGTAAATAAAAGACTTGTAGGTAAAGCGGGCGTGCATAAAGTTTGCGTGCGCGGAATGGTTTTGCATAATTTGCGCGTGTGTTAATGGCGGCGCGAGATTACATAAAAATTGTGCATGACATATGATTTTGCGCGGGATTGTATAAGGGGTTGTGAATATGAAATACGATTTTGATAAGATAGTTGACAGAAAAAACACGGGTTCGCTTAAGTGGAGCGAAAATTGCGAAATTCCGCTGTGGGTTGCAGATATGGATTTCGAAGCCGCGCCCGCGATAAGAGCCGCAATAGAAAAACGCGCGGCGCATGGCATTTTCGGATACAACGTTTTAACCGACGACTGGTACGAAAGTATTATCGGGTGGTGGAAACGCAGACACGATTTTGTTATTCCGAAAGATAATCTCGTATTCTGTACGGGCGTTGTTCCCGCTATATCTTCTTCGGTCAGAAGGCTTACTGCGCATAACGAAAAAGTCGTGCTTATAACCCCCGTTTACAATATCTTTTTTAACTCCGTATTAAACAGCGGAAGACGTGTTTCGGAAAGCCGTCTGATTTACGAAAAAGGTGGCTATAGGTTGAATATCGACGATTTGGAGAAAAAATTTGCCGATAAAGAAACCACTCTTGCCATACTTTGCAACCCGCATAACCCCGTAGGGAAAATCTGGACGAGGGAAGAACTTGCTTATATAGGAAAACTCAGTGAAAAGTATTCGGTAACGGTTATTTCCGACGAAATTCATTGCGATATTGTGACGCCCGGCAAAAAATATGTGCCGTATGCTTCGGTATCGGAAGAATGCGCAAAAAACAGTATAACCTGCATTTCGGCAACGAAAGCGTTTAATATGGCGGGGCTTCAGTGCGCCGCGGTGTACTCGCTTAACGATAAACTTCTTGCAAGGGTGAACCGTGCGCTTAACACCGACGAAGTTGCCGAACCTAACTCTTTTGCGGTCGGCGCGACGGTTGCCGCCTTTAACGAAAGCGAAGACTGGCTTGACGAAATGTGCGCCTATACGTCCGAAAACAAGACTTTCGTTAAAGAATTTCTGTCTAAAAACATACCCGAAATTAAATACGTCGATTCGGACGCGACCTATCTTTGCTGGCTGGATTGCACCGATTTTGCGGGCGAAAACAAACGCTTTGAAACTTCCGGTGAACTCGTGAATTATATAAATAAAGAAAGCGGCGTGCTGCTTTCCGAAGGCGGGCAGTTCGGCACGGGCGGTCAGGGCTTTTTAAGACTTAACGCGGCTTGCCCGAAAAGCGTACTGAAGGAAGGGCTTGAAAGAATTAAAAAAGTTTTCGACAAAGAATTCGGTCGGGTATAAGATTGTGCATACAATTGCCATGAAAGCCGATGATTATAAAAATAAAATGCGGCGGTAATATATGAACGCTTGCAATATAGTATAAAAATGTAAGTTTATTTTCATACTACGGGTATGAAGATGAGCGGGATATTATCGTATATACTTGTTGCGATCGGAGCGGTTTTATGGCTTTTGATTGGTTTGTTCGATCTGAACATTGTTACTAAAATATGCGGCTATGGGTCGATTATCGCACGTTATGTATATGTGGGAATAGGGCTTGGAGGTCTGTTTTTTATATATGTTTCGCTTGCGTTCAGACCGCTGAGAAATTTATAATTTGCGCAGAATTGCTTGTAATATGACGGCGGAAAACCGGAATAATATAAAACATTTACTTAAAACGCGTTAAAACGTTTGCTTTTTTATGTGCTGTTGTGATAGAATCAAACGCACGGGAAGGTTTTCGGTAAACACTTCCCATTAAAAAAACCGAGGTAACAGAATATGAAAAAATCCGCCGTGAAATTGGCGCGCGCAGCAATTATTGCCGCGCTGTATGCCGTCCTTACGGTCGTGACCGCGCCCATATCTTATGGTGCCGTTCAGTTCAGAATTGCCGAGTGTTTATGCATTCTGGCTTTTTTTTATGACGAAGCGGTGGTCGGTCTTACGATCGGTTGCGTAATCGCGAACTTGTTTTCGCCGTCGAGTATGCTTGACGTGGTTCTCGGAAGCGCAGCGACTTTTGTAGCCTGTCTTTTGAGTAACCTTACTTTTAAGGCGATAAAAAACAGAGTTTCAGGTTTTATCGTGGGGATACTTTTCCCTATAATCGTCAACGCGCTTGTCGTGCCGATTGCAATAATTACGGTCAGTCCCGACGAAGGCAGTTACATAATAGTAGCTCTTCAGATAGCGGCAGGTCAGGCGGGGGTTCTGCTCACCGCGGGCGTTGTTTTATACGTCGTATTGCTGAAACTGCTTGATAAAGGCATATTGAATAAAGGTATATTGAAAAAATAAAGTCGGTTTCAATCCGTAAAGCGGCGCGTTGAAAGCAGAAAACGGCGCTAACGTTTTTATTGTTGCTTTTTACCGTTTATTATGATATAATAAGTTTGCACGACGACGGGCGATTGATTTTATCAGTCCGCAGAATAAACGTAAAACGGTCGATAATCGTGCTATAGACCGACTTTTGTGATAATTATGGCTGAATTCTCTTATGAAGTTGTAAAACAGGATCCTAAGT
>CAKQXZ010000013.1 GCA_934292955.1 uncultured Clostridia bacterium | reverse complement strand
CCAAAGGCGAAATTTACGGCGATATGCTCGAAAAGAAACTTTACTGTAACGTGTTCGGCAAATCTTCAAAGGTTATCGACCTTGCAAGCGCGTTTGCCGATTCGCACGGTGGCGGCGATCAGGGACTTATCGACGATTTATGCGACATTATGAACGGTTCCGAACGTTCTTCCCGCACCGACCTTAAAGCGTCGCTTACAAGCCACATGATGGCTTTTGCCGCGGAAAAATCGCGCAAAAACGGCGGCTCTCCCGAACAAGTAGACAATTCCTTCGATAAAGAATGATAAAAACGCCAATCCCTATTTAACAGTCCATCCCTATTTAACAAATATTAACAAAACGCCCGTCGCGTAAAAAACGACGGGTGTTTTGTTTATATAAAATCCTATTATTTATTATGTTTTTTCTTCCGATTAAGCAGTAACGCGGAATTGATTATAACCGGAACCGAGCCGGCGTTATGTACAAGCGCGCCTACAACAGAGCGGCAGACGGGTGAAAAACATTTCTATAATAACAGCGGAACGATTTCCGCGTTTCGGCTGAAATAACTTTCAAACGGTGTTCGTATTGAACAGCAAACAGACCGAAACGCCCGCAAAGGCAATTTCCGCCGCCGCCATTTCATAATTAAAGTGTTGTTCATATTCTTCGATAATGTCGGCGGAATCGTTTACGTTTCTTTTGTTAAGTTCGCTTTTCAGTTTATCTAAAAACTCGTTTTTAGTCATTTTCGTCAATCTTCAATAAATTTTCTATTGCGCGTGCAAATTCAAGATATTCCGCGCGGTCGTTTTTATAGGTTTTTCGTCCGAGATCTGTCATTTTATAATACTTTCGTGGCGGGCCGCCGCGTAGGCTCGGGGGACCGCTTGCGGTGGATGCGGACTAATAAGTCTATATTTTTCCGCTCGGCAAATCTTTTTCAGTCGCAAGCCAATGCTTCCGTCATCCTGAGACTTGCCCGCTTGTTCTGCTTACGAAGGATCCGGGCGAAGCCGCACGACTTATAACTCCGTACATTAAATTATCCGCGTAGCCGAAGTTTCCGGTCACGTAGTGCCACATATTCCAATAATCCGTCGCCTTATGGCACCCGACTTAATCTTTCCGCCTACATTTCATTTTCACTTTACACTACTGTATTATATTTAGTAGTTTTTTTTATCAACTCTTTTTCTTAAAAAACGCAAAAATTCAAAAAAAATTTTACACCTTCACCCCGATTTCAAACATTGCAATAAACAATATTATATATACCCCCGCAAAAGTGCAGAGTAGTTTGTGAAAAAAACAAAAAAAGTATAGACATATTCGGATTATATGTTATAATTATGGTGAAACAAAAAATAATCAAGGCTATTTATTGGGGATAAAAAAATGATAAAAGCAATAGACAAATCAGGCGCTAAGGTTTCCATTGATCATGCAGATAAAAACGAACATTATTATTGTCCTGTATGTGGACAGATTTTGATACAGAAAAGGGGACAAGTTAGAATGCCTCATTTTTCGCATATTGGAGAAAGGGGTGGATATGAAAAAGGATATGAGCCATGCCCCGATAAATGGAATTATGATAAAAGTGATTGGCATATTGAATGGCAAAAAAAATTCCCCGAAGAGTCATATGAAACAGTCGTTGAATTTGAAGGTAAAAAACATATTGCGGATGTTTTGGTAGGAGATATCGTTATAGAATTTCAATATAGCAATATTACTATAGAAGAATTCAGAGAAAGAAACGAGTTTTATACGAAATGTGGATATAAAGTAATCTGGGTTTTTAATGTTTTTGAAGATTTTTGGGAAGAGAAAATAGTATCTGACGATTTCGATGAAAATAAATATCATTGGACGTATGTAAAGAAATTATTCAGAGAAATGGAAGTTTGCAATGAAAAGGCGCTTATTTTTTTCCAATCTTCATATATGGAAGTCGATTTTGAAGAAAAAAAATGTATTATGAAGGTAAAAAAATCATATAAAGGGTTCAAACTTTTTTATGTGGACAGTAAATTTTGCTTGAGAATAGATGAGTTTGTTGAGAAAGTACTTAACAATCCCGAGTATTTTTTTGCCAAAAAAGAAATTACAAAGCCAAACGAAGATCAGATTGCTGCCATTAAAGCGCATGGCGGTAAAAGTGTATATGAATTATGGAATAAAGATTATAGGTGGATGATTATACGAAATTTATCAAACGGAAAGGAAATGTTGATTAACGGAACGAATGGAAAAATGAATCGTTCCAGTGATGGTTACGGTGGGAAGATTGTCGGAAAATTCTCAAACAAAAATTACAATGGGAAGTATAATTATTCTGAAAAAGAGCATGTTGTTTTTGATGCAGATAAACCAATTTGGCAAATGAAAATTTCTTCTGCAGATAAAGAAAAAAATTGATAAAGAAGATTTGCGACGTTAATAAAATCAATGTAGAAATTTCCCATATTCAGATAAACCAATAAAAAAACGAACGACCTGATTTAAGTCGTTCGTTTTTTTGGTGTCGAGAATGAGACTTGAACTCACACGGTGTTTACCATACGCCCCTCAAACGTACGCGTCTGCCAATTCCGCCATCCCGACATATGCCTGCAAACAGTGCATATTCACAATGCTCGTCTATAATACAATTATTTAAGAAGAATGTCAAGAAAATTTTGGCATATTATTGATATTTTATAAAAAATATGTTATCATGAAAATGTTCCGAAGATAAAACTTCGGCAAGGAGACTATATATGAATACAATAATGCAAAATATTGTTACAAGAAGAAGCGTTCGTTCCTTCATCAACGGGAAGAAAATTCTCGAAGACGTGCTTCGCGATATAGTTACCGCAGGCATGTTCGCACCGACCGCACGCAATCGTCAGCCGGTTTTGTTCACCGTCGTTGCAGATAAAGCAAAAATCGCAACGCTCGCAAAAGCAGTGGGTAAGGCTTGCGATATGCCCGATACTTATAATTTTTACGATCCCGAAGCAATAATAATAACGTCTTGCCCGAGAGAGAGTAAATTCACCAAAGAAGATACGTCATGCGCGCTCGAAAATATGTTCCTTTACGCGCATTCGGTCGGCGTTGGTTCCGTATGGATCAATCAGCCGCTCACCGTGTGCGACGATGAAGAAGTTCGCAAAGTTTTAACGTCTTTCGGCATTCCCGAAGACCACGTTCTCGGCGGAATGGCTGCGCTCGGATATCCTGCGGACGTTCCCGAAAAAGATATCACCAGAAGAAGTAAAGCCAACTATATTTTATAAGGCTTTCATTTCAAAAATAACAAAAGTAGGCGTATAGGTCGATTATCGGCACTTTTTCTATAAGATTGCCGAAAAACACAGTTCATAAATCAAATATAATTTACCGCGCGCTATATAATAAATAAAGAACTTTTTACTCAAACTATAAACGTATGCTTAACGAAAACACTGAAAGAGTTCTCGATATTATATTGCGCGAATGCGGTAACGGATACAAGATTTTAACCGACGAAGATTTTTCGTCGGTTATGGGCTATGCGGAAATAATCGATAATCTGTCCGATTCGGGCTACGTTGCCGTGCGTTATTCGTCGGGCGGGGAGTATCTCGTCGCGCCGACCTATAAAGCGCGTTGTTATTTTGAAGAAAAGCAGAAAAACTTTTATTTTCACGCGGTTTTATGCAAAAAGGCGGGGCTATATGCCTTTTTCGGCGCGTTGGCTGGCGGCGTTATCACATCATTGATTACTTTTGCGGCGGTGCTTTGTGTTCGGTAAAAAAGAACTTTCGCTTTTATCGTTGGCATACAATTCGGGCTCAGACGGCAGATATCTTGTTTCGCTCGCGAATCTGAATGAAAAAATCGCCGTTGAAGACTGCAAACCGATTTTATCGTCGCTTAAAGAAAAGAATTGTATCGACTATCTTTTCACCGACCGTCATGGCGAGCCTTTTGTATATGTCAAAGTAACCGAAAACGGCAAAAGTCAAATCACGGGTAAAAAGCAAAAACGTCGGGAAATGGGTATAAGAATTATTCTTGCATGTCTTAGCGCGCTGATAACTTTCGTTGTCGGCAAACTGCTTTATCTTTTGTTTAATTAAAGAAAAAGCCCGCTATAAGTCGATTATCGCCCCATTTGCGCATATATGCAAGTCTCAGATTGTTCTATTTTTATCCCGTCATCCTGAGCTTTGCTTACTTACACTCTTTCTACGAAGAATCCGGTCGCTTGCGGCGCATTCAATAATCCGTCACCGCATTCACTAAAAAACATTCAAACTAGCATAAAAACACATATGAAAATCACCGAAATCGATAAAAACTTTGCAGAAAAAACGGTAGACGAAACTTCCGGCACCGAATATAAGATCCCTTGTAAGCCGTTCGCATTATACGGCTGCCATTACGACGAAAGATACGGTTTTATAAAAATCGATCCCGAAACGGCAAAACAAATCAGCGACGGAGTGGCTTGGGGGTCGCGATGTACCGCAGGCGTTCGGCTTACTTTCTCAACCGATTCGCATTTTTTAGGCATAAGCGCAAAACTCTATGCGAAATGCCTTATGAATCATATGCCGTTTGTGGGTAGCGCGGGCTTTACTCTGTGCGAAACGATAGACGGGAAAGAGCGTTTTATTCACAACTTTGTTCCCGATATGGACGTCGACAACTCAGAATTTTCTTCAAAAGCACAACTTTGCGGAGATCAGATGCGCGATTATGTGTTGTATTTCCCGTTATACAGCGGCGTAGAGCGGTTGTCTATAGAACTCGAAAGCGGCACAAAACTCGAAGAATATAAAAAATACGAACATAAAAAGAGAATAATGTATTACGGCTCGTCCATAACGCAGGGCGGTTGCGCTTCGCGGGCGGATAATTGCTATCAGTCGCTCGTTTCCGAATGGACAAACACCGACTACATAATCTACGGCTTTTCGGGCAACGCAAAAGGCGAGCAAAAAATGGCTGAAATTCTTCGCGATACGCCTTGCGATCTTTTTGTGTGCGATTATGACCACAACGCCCCCGATGCCGGGCATTTACGCAAAACCCATCTCGAACTCTATAAAACGTTCCGAAGCAAAAAGGAAAACGCAAACATTCCCGTTGTTTTTCTTTCCAAACCCGACGGCACCGTTTTGCCCGATTTTGCCGAGCGTTACGATATTATAAAAGCGACATACGATTACGCTTTGAGCGTCGGCGACAAAAACGTGCGTATCATTCGCGGCACCGATCTTTTTCCCGAAAAACTAAGGGAGCATTGCACGGTAGACGGCACGCACCCGACCGATCTCGGCTTCTTTTTCATGGCAAAAGGCATATACGAAGTTGTTTCCGGGTTGCTTGAATAACCGCCGATATTACAAAGCCGATTTATCTGCAAACAGACGAGATAACAGACTATGGAAGACGTAAAATTCAAACTACATTCTAAATTCAGCCCGACGGGCGACCAACCGCAAGCGATAGAAAAGCTTGTCGAAGGTTTCGAAAACGGTCTGCGCGAGCAGGTGCTTTTAGGCGTAACGGGCAGCGGCAAAACCTTCACAATGGCAAACGTCATAGAGCGGTTGCAACGCCCCGCATTGGTTATCGCACACAACAAAACGCTCGCGGCGCAACTGTGCAACGAGCTTCGCGAATTTTTTCCCGAAAACAGGGTAGAGTATTTCGTCAGTTACTACGACTATTATCAGCCCGAATCTTACATTCCGCAAACCGATACTTATATCGAGAAAGACCTGTCTATAAACGACGAAATCGATAAACTCCGCCACAGTGCGACCTTTGCGTTATCCGAGCGGCGCGACGTGATAGTCGTCGCTTCGGTTTCGTGTATTTACGGCTTGGGGGCGCCCGAAGAGTATTACAATCTGGCAATCTCTCTGCGCCCGGGTATGACGCTCGACCGAGACGCATTCATGCGCAAACTCGTATCCATTCATTACGAGCGTAAAGACGTAGATTTTCAGCGTTCGTCCTTTCGCGTGCATGGCGACGTAGTAGACGTTTTTCCCGCGTCCAACTCCGAAATCGTGCTTAGGGTAGAGTTTTTCGGCGACGAAATCGACCGCATTTGCGAAACCGATTTTTTAACGGGCAGAATTATATCCGAACTTAATCACGCGGTAATTTTCCCCGCAAGCCATTACGCTGTAGAAAGCGGCAAAATGAACGACGCTCTCGGCAATATCGAACGCGATATGGTCGAAGAAGTCGCCGAGTTCGAGCGCGACGGCAAACTTATCGAAGCGCAACGGTTGAAACAGCGCGTATCTTACGATCTCGAAATGATGCGCGAAATCGGCTATTGCAGCGGGGTAGAAAACTACAGCCGCTATTTCGACGGCAGAAAGCCCGGCGAACCGCCGTTTACTTTGCTCGATTATTTCCCCGAAGATTTCATTCTTTTTATCGACGAAAGCCACATGACCATTCCGCAACTCGGCGCGATGTACAACGGCGACCGCTCGAGAAAGAAAAACCTTGTCGACTTCGGTTTCCGCCTTAACTCGGCGTACGATAACCGCCCCTTACGCTTTGAAGAATTCGACGCGCGCGTCGGTCAGATGCTGTGCATATCGGCAACGCCCGCCCGTTATGAACTCGAACATGCCGGGCAGGTGGTAGAGCAGATCATTCGTCCTACAGGTCTTCTCGATCCGCCCGTCGAAATCCGTCCGACCAAAAATCAGATAGACGATCTTTTAGCCGAAATCAACAGAGTCATTTCCGAAAAAGGTCGCGTTCTCGTTACCACGCTTACAAAAAAAATGGCGGAACGGCTTTCCGACTATCTCAAAGAGCGCAAAATCAAAGTCAGGTACATGCATTCCGATATAGATACGCTCGAACGTATCGAAATCATCGGCGAACTCCGCCGCGGCGATATAGACGTGCTTGTCGGAATAAACTTGCTGCGCGAAGGGCTTGATATCCCCGAAGTAAAACTCGTCGCCATACTCGACGCCGATAAAGAAGGTTTCCTGCGTTCCGAAACGTCGCTCGTGCAGACTATCGGCAGAACGGCAAGAAACAGCGAAGGTCGCGTTATTATGTACGCCGACGTTATAACGGGCAGCATGCAACGCGCTATAGACGAAACAAACCGTCGCCGCAAAATTCAGCAGGATTACAACGAAAGTCACGGTATAGTGCCGAAAACGATAATTAAGCCTATCGTAAACAGTCTTGAAATCACCAAGAAAGTCGACCGCACAAAAGAAGTTTCCAAGCAGGATATTCCCGACGAAATCGAAAAGTTGAAAGCTCTTATGAAAATCGCGCAGAACAATCTCGACTTCGAAAAGTGTATCGAAATCCGCGACACGATCGCAAAATTGAAACTAAAACTCCGCGGCTGAAAATAAAATGCAGTCGTAATTTTACGCGCTGCTTTACCGCATAAAAACTTTTTATAAAATACAAAAAGTCGGGCTATAGGTCGATTATCGTACATTTTTGCCGACTATCGCACGAATTGCAACTATTTTATACTCAAATTTATACTTAAATATTTTACTCAAACACAACTAATAAACGAAATGCAGAATTACATCAGAATCAAAGGCGCAAAAGAAAACAACTTAAAAAATATCGACGTAGATATTCCGCGCGACAAACTGGTAGTGTTTACGGGCGTATCGGGCAGCGGAAAATCCACTTTGGCGTTCGATACCATTTTTGCCGAAGGTCAACGTCGCTATGTCGAAAGTCTGTCCAGTTACGCAAGAATGTTTTTAGGGCAGATGCAAAAACCGGACGTCGAAAAAATCGAAGGTTTATCCCCCGCGATATCCATCGATCAGAAAACGACCAACAACAACCCGAGATCGACCGTCGGCACCGTCACCGAAATTTACGATTATTTCAGATTGCTTTTTGCAAGAATAGGTACGCCGCATTGTCCCGACTGCGGTCGCGAAATCAGGCGGCAGTCTGTCGACGAAATAGTCGATAAAATCATGGCACTCGGCGAAGGCAGCAAGATTTACATCAACGCTCCCGTCGTCCGCGGCAGAAAGGGCGAATTCAAAAAAGAACTCGACGGCTACAGAAAAAGCGGCTATGTCCGCGTAGAAATCGACGGCTCGTTGTACGAACTCAGCGAAGATATCAAACTCGATAAAAACATAAAACACACCGTCAGCGTGGTTATAGACAGGCTCGTCGTAAAAGACGGCATAAAAAAACGCCTTGCCGACAGTATAGAAACGGCAATCAAACTTGCCAACGGTCTTGTGTCGTGCAAGTGCGGCGAAACCGAAACGCTTTTTTCCACCAAATACGCTTGTCCCGACTGCGGCACCAATATGGACGAACTCGAGCCGCGCTTGTTCTCGTTCAACAACCCCTACGGCGCATGTCCCGAATGTAAGGGTATCGGCTATAAAAGCGAAATTTCGGAAGAACTTGTTCTCGGCGACACATCTAAAAGTCTTCGTCAGGGCGCGCTCACTATCACGGGCTGGAATTTAGATAACGGCAAAATGTCGCAAATGTATTTCGGCGCGCTTGCCAAGCGTTATAATTTCAGTCTGGATACGCCCGTAAAAGATCTCCCGCGCGACATCCTTAATATATTGTTATACGGCAACAACGGCGAAAGCCTTGACCTTCATTACGCCACGCGTACTTTTCAGGGCAGTTACCAAGGCTCGTTCGAAGGCGTAATCCGCAATCTCGAACGCAGATACCGCGAAAGCACAAGCGATTACACCAAAGCCGAAATCGAAAAGTACATGGTAACCAAACCGTGCTCGTCGTGCGGTGGCAAACGTCTTAACAAACAGGCGCTTGCGGTAACGGTCAACGGCAAAAATATTTACGAACTGTGTGAAATGTCAATCGAAAATCTTTACGCGTTCGTAAATCAAATAACGCTCACGCCCACGCAGGCTCTCATTTCCGAGCCGATTTTGAAAGAAATCAAAGCTCGCCTTAACTTTTTACGCAACGTCGGTCTTGAATATCTGACCTTATCGCGCACGGCTTCAACCCTTTCCGGCGGCGAAGCGCAGCGAATCCGTCTTGCAACGCAGATCGGCAGCGGCTTAACGGGCGTGCTTTACATTCTCGACGAACCGAGCATAGGTCTGCATCAGCGCGACAACGAAAAACTTCTCGGCACGCTCAAAAACCTGCGCGATCTCGGTAACAGCGTAATCGTCGTCGAACACGACGAAGAAACCATCCGCAACGCCGATTTCATTCTCGATATAGGTCCCAAAGCGGGCGTTCATGGCGGCAGAGTAGTCGCAAGCGGCACGGTAGAAGACGTTATGGAAGCCCCCGAATCTTTAACGGGCGACTATCTCTCGGGCAGACGAAAAATCGAAATTCCCGTTGTCAGGACTCCGCTCACGGGCAAGTGGCTGGGCATTCGCGGTGCAAAGCAGAACAACCTTAAAAACGTAGACGTCGATTTTCCGGTCGGCGTTATGACCGCGGTAACCGGCGTATCGGGTAGCGGTAAAAGTTCGCTAATCAACGAAATTTTATACCCCGCGCTCGCCAACAGACTTAACGGCGCGAAAGCGGTCGAAGGCAGTTATAAAGAGATAACGGGCGTAAGCAATTTCGATAAAGTCATCGCAATCGATCAGTCGCCCATAGGCAAAACGCCGCGCAGCAATCCCGCTACTTACACGGGCGCGTTTACCCCGATAAGGGAACTTTTCGCTATGTCAAACGACGCGAAAGAACGCGGCTTTACTGCGGGCAGATTTTCGTTCAACGTAGCGGGCGGCAGATGCGAACACTGTCAGGGCGACGGTATAATCAAAATCGAAATGCATTTCCTGCCGGACGTATACGTTCCTTGCGAAGTGTGCAAGGGTACAAGGTACAATCGCGAAACGCTCGCGGTTAAGTATAAGGGCAAAAACATAAACGAAGTTCTCGAAATGACGGTTGACGAAGCTGTTCCGTTTTTCGAAAATATTCCCAAGGTTTATTCAAAAGTCAAAAGTATGCAGGACGTAGGCTTAGGCTATATCAAACTCGGTCAGCCCGCAACAACGCTGTCGGGCGGCGAAGCGCAGCGCATAAAACTCGCCACCGAACTATCCAAGCGCGCGACCGGCAGAACGGTTTATATTCTCGACGAACCGACCACGGGCTTATCGTCTTACGACGTAGATAAACTTATTTCGGTTTTGTATAAATTAAGAAGCGGCGGCAATACAATTATCGTTATCGAGCATAACCTTGACGTAATCAAAGTTGCCGACTATATCGTCGATTTAGGGCCCGAAGGGGGCGACGGCGGCGGCACGATTATCGCCAAAGGCACGCCCGAAGCGGTTGCAAAAGTTCCGCAAAGTTACACGGGGCAATTTCTTAAACGCATACTCGCAGGCGAAATAATCGGCGCAAAAAACAACTGAACCGACTTGCCGCAATAAAATAACAAATGAATAAAACGGCTGAAAAACGCCGCGGAGTGATTTATGATCAGAGACGAATTCAAAAATGCCGATAAAAAGGCTATCAAACAAAAGGCAGACGCGGGCAAAATCAGCGGAAACGAACGCGAAGTCTACGCAAAGCGTATGTCTAAAATTAACGACTTGTTCGGTCCCGTCAAGTTTTCCACAATCTTCTGCCTTGTATGCTTTCTTTTAATGAGCGCGTTCTTTATTCTAAGCATGATTCTCGTAAAAGACTACAAAATCGAGTGGTTCGGCATAGTCGTGCTTGTCGTTGCGGGTTTGCTCGTCGTATGGACGGTAGTGTGGTTCGCATTCCTTTGCCCGCACCTTAAAAAGAAAGCGGCGTTTTACAAAAGCGAACTCGAAAGAATAAGCCGCGAATACGTCCTTAAACGCACGGGTAGCAGGTAATGGCAAAACATGTAATGATAACCGTCGAATATAAGGGTACGGCATATTACGGGTGGCAGAGAAACGGCGATCTTCCCACCGTCTGCGGAACGCTCGAAAGTGCCTTTAATCGACTTATAGGCGCAGATATCGAAGTTTATTGCAGCGGCAGAACTGATGCGGGCGTGCATGCAATAGAGCAGACCGCCCATCTCGATCTGCCTGATAATTCATTGCTTTCGGTAAAGAAACTTCCCGAAAGCGTAAACGCCTTGCTGCCCGACGATATCAGGGTAAAATCGGCTAAAGAAGTTTCCGATAAATTCCACGCGCGCTACAACGTAAAAACAAAAACTTATCTTTACAAATGCTACACGGGTGCGGTGTCGTCGCCGCTTAAAAACGGTCTGTACGCATACGTTCCCGCCGTGTTAGATTACGAAAAGATGAAACGGACGGCGCAACTTTTCGTCGGTAAGCATGATTTTTCGGCATTCTGCACTCCGTCGGGCGACGTAGGCTCCACCGTGCGCGAAATCGTTTCCATAGACGTCGTAAAAGGTAAGGGAGAATTCGGTTTTTACATATGCGGCAAAGGTTTTCTTTATAATATGGTTCGTTATATCGTTGGGACGATCGTAAAAGCGGGTAAAAACAAAATTTCTTCAGACGAGATAGTTAACGCGTTAATTACGGGTGATAAATCAAAGGTCGGCGAAAAAATGCCGCCCGAAGGGTTGTATTTATATAAAGTTACATATTAAAAACAAACAAAAAGCGCAGAAAACCGACCTATAGGTTGATTATCTGCGTTTTTCTATAAATATTTTTCAAGTTTTTCTTTTAGTTTTTCGTCTTTTTCCGCCGCTGCAAAAAGAGACATATAAGTCTGCGTTACGTCGAATCGCGCGTCATGACTTGCCGCTCCGTTTCCGAAAAGTTCAATGCTTTTTCTCGTTACGTCGTAATCGTAAATCTCATAAAAATCGGCAAGTTCTATAAGTTTTGGGTATTTGAATCTTCCGTGTCCGTTAGGCGACGGCAGCCCGACCTTGTATTTCAACTCTCTCATCGTGTCGTACTGCTCGTTGTATCGGAATATCCGCGATTCATAACCGAACTCTGCTGTCATAAACGAAAAATCGAACGGAAAATTGTGCGCGACCGCCAAAGATGCGGCTCTGAAATCGTCGTCTATTTCGTCAAGGTGTTCCGAAAAAGTGTGTCCGCCCGAAAGTGCCGCAAGTTTTTCAACCGAAATTCCGTGTACCGCAACGGCAGACGGCTCTATGTAGCTCGTATAAAAAAAGAAATTTTTGCCCTTGACTTCCGTATCCGAAATCATTATGTACGAAAGTTGAATTATTCTGCCCGGGCGCAACCCCGTCGTTTCGGTGTCGAAAATTATAATCATTTTTATCAATCCTTGCCGTTTTTGCGATAGTTTTTTATATAATTGCACTTTTTTGTTCGCAAACGGCAGAAAAATGTTTTGAATTTAGCCGCAATTAAAGTATAATAAGAAGTATAGTATTTGTGCGCATGCTCGGGCGGGCGCAACAAGCCGCAACAAAGGCACGCACATACTACTTTGCTTATTTTAACACGATAACGCAAAAAAATCAAATCTCTCACCCGATTATGTTTGCTCTAAGGAGAAAATTATGAAATATTGCGAAAAATGCGGATCGATATTGCCCGACGGCGCAGAACGCTGTCCTATTTGCAAGGGCGAATGTCGTTCTGCCGACGATTATTCGGTAAAGGATAACGCTGCAACCGAAAATCGCGAGCAATCGCAAAACAACGAAAACTTTGCCGCAACCGATTCCGCAGTCGAATCCGCTGTCGAAAAAAAGCAGCAGGCGGCTGAAGAAAAGGCTCTTCGCAAGCAGGAACTTGCAGCCGAAAAAGAGCGTAAAAAGCAAGAACTTGCCGCAAAAAAAGCCGAACAAACCGGAGAAACGCAATCCGAAAACGCGGCGCCCGCTACTGCGGAAAATACGCAAACAAATAGAGAAAACGCACAAGTATCCGCAGAAATCGCGCAGACAAACGTCGAACCGCCCGCAGAAAAAACGCCGGTAAAAGCGTCTGAAAAATCGTCTGCAAAACAAAATCGTGTAAAACTTACGGGAATGCGCGCGGTTATCAGAGTGTTTCTTATTATCGAATGCTGTGTGGTTGGTTTTTATATCTTTCCGCTGATCTGGATATTGCCTATGGCAAGCCATTATCTTAAAAAGGTACAAAGCGGCAAAGACGTAAGCACGGGTTTCAAGATCTGCAGTTTATTGTTCATTAACGTCATAATCGGCGTTTTAATGCTGTGCGATAAAACGGGCGACGTCGCTCCCGAAAATACTGCGAATGCCGCCGATGTAAAAGCGCAATCGAAATCCGCGGAATTTACGGGCTTTGAATCGGGCGTGCTCGAAACCGGCTCCGAAGACGAACTCCGCAAAATGTTCGAAGCAAAACAGGCTCAAGCCGAAATACTCGAAAAAGAACGCGAAGAAAAAGCCGCTCAGACGACTTATACTTTGTCAAAATTCAAAACCATAAGTTTTTACGTTTCGTTCGCGGCTGCGGTCATCTCGCTTATTGCAACAATATTCGTCGGCGTATCCGTAAGGTGCGTGGGGCAGGTAAGGAACGTTGCGCCCGAAATCTTCGGCTATTTCGAAAACCACAATCTGCTTTATTATTTCAAAACCCTTTCGCGCTCCGAAATTCCCGATATCATAACCGAAAAAGGTTTTTACGTCGTAGACGAACTCATCACCGCCTACAGAGCGATTTCCGTAACGCAGACGGTTATCGCCATACTTACCGTCGTAGCGGTAGTCGGGTTCTTTGCGCTTGCCGTATATCAGTTTGTAAAAGGTCTTAAGGATAAAAAGTCGTTCGGCATGCTCGGCGCGGTTGGCACGGTAGTTTCCTATTTCTGCGGCGCGCTTATGCTTAAAGCCACCGATTACGGCAGCGTTTCGGTTATATTCAAAGAGAAAAACGCCGTAACCGCCACGTTCAGATTATCTTTAGGTTTCAACACGTTAACAATAATCGGTATAACGCTGTCGCTTGTACTTTTGGTTGCCGCGGTTGTGCTTAAAGCGTTGTCCGAACGCGCTGAAAAGCCCGCCAAAGTCGATCGTTTTGCCGACAAATGGGCATTACGCGCGCCGATGATGGAACGCGTTCTTGCTCTTGCGGTTGCTGGCATTGCTTTATGCATGGTTCCGTTGGCGAGTTGTCTGGCAGTCGGGCAAAACTCCGAATCTCTCGTCGAAGTATACGTCAAAAACGACGAAAGCGGTCTTTACGAAATCAAAAATTACAATTCGTTTACAGCCGACGCGCTCCCGTTGCTTTCGTCCATTCAGAAGTGTTCGCTTACCGAAGAAGAACTTCTTTATCAGATCGAAACGTGCGACGTCCGCATTGCCGAATCGCCCAACGATATCGACGCGATGATCGAAAAAGACAGATTGCTCCTTGAACTCAGCAATAACAGAAAGATCATGAATTATTCGCTGAACTATGGATTAACGATGCTATATGCCGACATTGCGCTCATTTTGTTCTGCGGATTGTTTATATGTTTCGCACTCTGCGGCAGGCATATTCACGGCGGCGACACGCTTGCCGTAACAGGCGTATTGCCCGCGGTATGCGCGATTGTAAACGTCGCCGTTACGATATTTGTTTACACGTCATTTGCCAAACTCGAACAACCCGTGTCCTTAATCGCTCCGTTTGTTTCGGCGGTACTTGCCATAGCGGCGGCGGTCGGCTCGTTCTTTGTTCGCTACTTTGTGCTTAAAAACAAAAAAGCCGAAATCAAAAAGTAACGTCAGGGTATAAAGTAAATTATAACGGGCGGCTGAAAATTAGTGCGGCGTTGTATTTTGCGCTCGGGCATTTATTGCAGTATAGAAAATTTAATAATGAAAAAGCAACGAATTTCTTTTTCCGAAGTCCGTTGCTTTTATTTTTGTCCGCGCGTTTTTCGGCGCGTTTATAAAGTTTATACAAAATGTTTATTATCGCGTTTATAAAACAGGGGGGCGTATATAATCCGATTTAATCAGAATTCCGACATGCCGAGCAAAAAGTCCGCCGAAACCTTAAAGAAATCGGCAAGTTGTTTAACGTAATCGAGCGACGGCTCTCGTTTTCCCGATTCCCAAAAACTTATCGTCTGATTAGAAAAGCCCAACTTTTCGCCGAGTTCGCGTTGCGAAAGTCCCTTTTCAATGCGTAATTCTTTAATTTTTATGCCGATCGTATTGTTTTTCATAACTACATTTTATCGTAAGTCCTACATTTTGTTTGATATCCTACGAAATGTAGGATATAATAGTATTACAATTTATCAGTCGGTTTATTCCTGATCGGCTTTAAGCGATGCGGCATTTCCATGTCGCATTTTTTTATTCCCCGTTTTTATCGCTTTGTTATCGTCATCCTGAGCCGCGCTCACTTGCTCCGCTTACGAAGGATCCGGGCACGCAGTGCCGCACATTCTGATAATCACGCCGCACCCTTGCCGTAAATCGACCCGCGATAATTCTTCACCAATCCGCCCATACTAAACTTGACGAACAAATGTTTGCATGTTAAAATATAAGCAATTCTAAAGAAAGATAACCCGCCCGAACGTATAAAACGGCGGCAATTCGGATAAAAAAGGAATAGAGCGTTTTGGAAGAAGAAAGAACATTCGTCTGCATCGATCTCAAGTCGTTCTACGCGTCGGTAGAAGCGGTAGAGCGCGGACTCGATCCTATGAAAGACAACTTAGTCGTAGCCGATCCCGACCGCGGTCGCGGCGCGATATGCCTTGCCGTAACTCCCGCAATGAAGAGTGCGGGGGTAAAAAATCGTTGTCGTCTTTTTGAAATTCCCGCGGGTATAAAGTATGAAATCGCCAAACCGCGAATGAAAACGTACATGCGCTATTCGGCAAAGATATATTCTATATATTTAAGGTTTGTCGATAAAGCGGATGTTCACGTCTATTCTATCGACGAATGTTTTATCGATGCAACGGGCTATCTCAAACTATACAAGACCGACGGTTACGGTTTTGCCCGTTCGCTCAGAAACGCCGTTTTTGCCGAAACGGGTATAACCGCAACTTGCGGAATCGGCACCAATTTGTTTCTTGCCAAAGTCGCGCTCGATATAGAAGCCAAGCACGCGCCCGACGGCATAGGTTATCTCGACAGGCGCATATTTTTCAGAACGACCCGCCGTCACCGTCCTATAACCGATATCTGGAACGTAGGCAGGGGGATTGCCAAGCGGCTCGAAAAGTTCGGTATTTACGATCTTGCGGGCGTTGCCGCTTGCGACGAAGACCTTTTATACAAAGAGTTCGGCGTAAACGCAGAATATCTTATCGACCATTCGCACGGCGAAGAGCCTTGCACTATAGCGGATATTCAAAATTACAAATCCAAAAGCCGTTCCATATCCAACGGGCAGATACTTTTTTCCGATTACACTTACGAAAACGCGCTAACGGTAGTAAAAGAAATGGCTGACTTTCTGGCGCAGGAACTTGCCGAAAAGGGGCTTGTCGCAAGCGGAGTGTATCTTTATATCGGCTATTCCAAGGATGTCCACGGTCACAGCGGCGGCACCAAAAAACTCGCGGGCGGCTACACACGTTCGTACTCGGCGTTAAAGTCTGCGTTCGAAGAAATTTATCGTTCCACCGTCAATAAAGAATATCCTATTCGCCGCATAACCGTCGGCGCGGTAAATCTCATGAATGAAGACTTTGCCACCTACGATCTGTTGTGCGACCGCAAAAAGGTCGAAAAAGAAAACCACGCCATAGACGCTGTAATAAAAATCAAACAAAAGCACGGCAAAAACGCTATTTTGCGCGGAACCGACCTGCGTGCCGAAGCCACGGCGCGTGTAAGAAATAAACTTATAGGGGGACACAACGGAGGTGAAGAAGACGACTAAACCCGAGCGTGCGGTACAGTTCATGCCGTTTGCCGCACTCAGGGGATTTGACGAAATGCTCGAAGAAGAGCTTTCATTTCACGAAGAAAAGCGCGATCTCGGCGAAGACGATGCCGCCGCAATTTCGCACACGCTTGCAAAACTCACAAAAAACGATTTTATAAAAGTCACGTTCTACGATAAAACGAGATATCGCAAAGAGTGCGGCGCGGTAACCGAAATAAACTTTACCGTCGGCTATTTTTATGTCGGCATAGTAAAAGTTTTTATCGACGACATATCCGAAATTACAATTGTCGGCTGACCTCGCCGTTTACGGGTAAAACGCTCGTCTGCCTGTTCGTCGCCCGCCGTCGCCTTCGTAAACTGTTTACGGTAGTTACACAAACGGCAAATAAAACGGACAAGCAAGTTAAAACGTTTGACATTATTTTTCTCGGGTGTTAATATTTTATAGGAAAAAACATAAGGAGTGTTTTGAATATGAGTATGCTCAACAAAATGTCGGTTACCGACGTAGACGTAGCCGGCAAGAAATGTCTTGTAAGAGTGGACTTCAACGTCCCGATGAAAGACGGCAAGATCACCGACGAAAACAGAATCAACGGCGCATTGCCCACGATCAAATACCTTATCGATCATAAAGCAAAAGTCATTCTTTGCTCGCACATGGGTAAACCCAAGGGGCAGGTAGTGGCTAAATACAGTCTTAAACCGGTTGCCGAAAGACTTTCCGAAATTCTCGGTCAGAAAGTTACTTTCGCTACCGACGTTATCGGACCTTCCGCAGATGCGGCTGTCGCCAACGTTAAAGACGGCGAAGTCGTTCTTCTCGAAAACACCCGTTTCGAAGCGGGCGAAGAAGCGCGTGATCCCGCGTTCTGCAAAAAACTCGCAAGCTACTGCGATATTTTCGTAAACGACGCATTCGGTACCGCGCATCGTTCGCACGGTTCCACCGCCGCTATCGTAGAGCAGGGCTATGTTAAAACCGCCGTCTGCGGATTCCTTATTCAGAAAGAACTCACCGTTATGGGCGGCGCACTCGAACATCCCGAAAGACCGTTCGTTGCGGTTCTCGGCGGTGCGAAAGTTGCCGATAAGCTCAAAGTTATATCCAACCTGCTCGATAAGTGCGACACGCTCGTTATCGGCGGCGGTATGGCTTATACCTTCCTTAAAGGCGAAGGCTACGAGGTCGGTACTTCTCTTGTAGACGACAGCCAGATCGCATACTGCAAAGAAATGCTCGAAAAGGCTAAGGCTCTCGGCAAGAAAGTATATCTCCCCGTAGACGTAGTTACCGCTAAATCTTTCCCCGATCCTATCGACGCTCCTATCGAAACCGAAATGCACGACGTTTCCGACATTCCTGCCGATCAGGAAGGTCTCGATATCGGCGAAAAGACCAGAAAACTTTACGCCGAAGTCGTTAAAGGCGCAAAGACGGTTGTCTGGAACGGACCTATGGGCGTGTTCGAAAACCCCGTTCTTGCCGCAGGCACTAATGCGGTAGCAAAAGCGCTTTCCGAAGCAACGGGCGCAACCACCATCATCGGCGGCGGCGACAGTGCAGCCGCAGTCGCTCAACTCGGGTATGCCGATAAGATGACGCACATTTCCACGGGTGGCGGCGCTTCGCTCGAACTTCTCGAAGGTAAAGAACTTCCCGGTATCGCTTGCCTTAACGAAAAGAACTGATTATTAAACAAAAATAAAAAAAGCAGTCGCTTCTGTTTGCGGCTGCTTTTATCTATGTATCGATAATCGACCTATAGGCGCATAAATTTACTACAAAGCCATTCAAAAACAATAAATAAAAAAGCAGTTACATTGAAGTGACTGCTTTTTTATTTGGCGGATTGATCTTTTTGCGGAGCGATTTCCGCGTGTGTTCACACTTAACAATTACTCGTGGCTTTGTTCAGCCGGTTTTTGTTCTTCTCTTTTGTTTTCGAATTCTTCTTTTTTGTCGTTGAGTTTATTAAGTGCGGTCAGAATTTTTTCCTGTCCGTCCTTAACGGCTTTACGAACCTTAAACGAGTTGGCGGCTATAATCATGCCGCCCGCAAGCCCCGCGATGATCCCCATACAAAAATCTTTTTCCATAGTGCCTCCTGCCGTTATAAGTATGAGCAGAAAAAGTGTATGTATGTAAAAAAAAGAAAAATATAAAAAACTAAAAGTTAAAAATACAAGCCTATAAGCCCATTATCGGCATATATAAGTAAATAGAATCCTGATCAGTAATCGAGTTCGTCAAGCGTTTTTTCAAACGCCGGTACGAAGTATTTCATAAAGTAATCGGCTTCGGGGCGGTTTTTACTGCGAATTTCTTTTTCTATGCTTGTCTTTGCCTTTTTGAATTCTTTGTTTCCGAGTCGCATTTCGGCTATGCATTTAAGATAAGCCGAAATCTTGTCCGCACTCTTCATAATGTCGTGTTCTGCCGACGATTCGTCGGGTATAACGTAAGGAATGAATTCGCCTTTCAGTTCGTCGGGCAAAGTGCCTATAATTTTTTCGCAAGACGTTCTTTCAATCGCTTTATATGCGTTTTTAATGTCTTCGTTGTAATATTTTACGGGGGTAGGCAGGTCGCCGGTCACCACTTCGCCCGTTTCGTGGTAAAGGGCGTAGAGCATAACCGTGTTAATATCCACGTTCCCGCCGTAAAGTTTGTTTTTTATTACCGCAAGCGCGTGCGCAATCATAGTAACCTGAGCCGTGTGTTCGAGCACGTTTTCAGGCTCAAGCGAGTGCATCAGACTCCACCTCGCTATATATTTCATTCTGTTGATTATTGCAAAAAAATTATAATCCATTACAGTTCTCCGTTGTAAAATATTATTATCTATAAAACGCTCAAAACAGTCGATAATCGACTTATAGCCTATTATTTTGTCGCAACGAACGAAAGTGCTGCTTTCATAGACGGAATCATATTCGCCGCCTGCTCGAAAATAAGCGACTGCGCACAATCTGCCGCGTCGTCCGAAACATCTTTGTCGCGTATGAGCGGAAAAGAGTGCAGAAGCACCGCGTCTTTAGCCGCAAACGACATATCTATTTCTTTCACGCAGAACTCGCTGCCGAAATCGTTTTCTCCCACGTAAACGATATTGCACCCGCGGATGCCGTCGTCAAGGTCGCTTGTCAGTTCCACATTGCAGAATTGTCTGCAATAATCGGTCATTCGTCTTGACGGAGCGCAGTCTTCGGGCGAAATAATATTAAGGTTAACACCGCACTTAGCCGCGCCGATTAAAACAGAGTTATCGTCTGCGGAAAAATTGCCTACGGCTGCCATTTTAAGCCCGCGGAGTTTTCCGAACTTTTCCCATGCGGTATACAGGGTAGATAGTGCGTGGCAAGGTCCTGCTTTCGCGTTTGCGTTTATAACGGGCAGTAAGGCGTAGGTTTCAAGCACTTCCGCATCGTGAAAGTAGGCTGTATCTACTATAAACGCGTTTATGCCGAAATCGCACAGATTGCGCATAACGTCGCAGTCTTTAAGCGATTGTTCTATATTCGGTCCGCTCAGCGGAATAACCAGCGGTTTGCCTCCGAGCGATTCCACCGCGATCTGAAAGGCAATGCGCGACCTGAAGTATGCGGGTTTGGAAATAATCGCAACGTACTTATCGGTAAGATAAGGCGTTTGTTCTTTAACCCGCGCTTTTTCTTTGAATTCGCGCGTGCGGTACATAAACTCAAACAGGTCTTCTCTCGTAACGTTGGTTAAAGAAATAAAATTTTTGCACTTTACATAGCCGTGCGGTTTGTAGGAATTAAGATACATAAAAACCCCTTAAAATCGTTTTGCTTGCGCCGTTGCATTGTTTGCGTGTCGGTCGTTGGGTCGTATGCATAGCATATGCATTACGCTTGCATTCCGAATGCGCTTAATATGCCCGCGATTTATCGTTATTATATCACAAAGAGCTGTAACTAACAATCTTTTTGTCCGAAAAAGCCGAAAATTTAGTAAACATAGGCAAAAGCATAAAAAAATTCGTAAATTTGCTGTAATGTCTTGACAAATCAGCGAAAATATCGTATAAGTATTACATGACGTGAGCGATAAAGCGCACGTATGAAAAAATAAGAAAAAGGTGGATTAAAATTTATGAACAAAGGCGAACTCATCAAAGCAGTTGCACAGAAGACCGGTTTCACGGCTAAAGACGCAGGTCTTGCATTTGACGCAGTTATCGAATCTCTCACCGAAGCATTGAAGAACGGCGAAAAAGTACAACTCGTCGGTTTCGGTACTTTCGAAGTTAAAGACGTACCCGCAAAGACCGGTATCAACCCCGCTACGGGCGAAAAAGTTGAAATTGCTGCTTCCAAGAAACCTGTTTTGAAATTCGGTAAAGCATATAAAGACGAATTCAACAAATAATAAAACAATCTTTAACAGATTTAAGTGCAATCCTTTTTTTGGGGTTGCATTTTTTTATTATTTCGTCATCCTGAGACTTGCTCCTTGCCATGCTTACGAAGGATCCAGGCACGAAGTGCCGCATTCGTTCCACAATCAAACCTTGCCTTCGCCTTTTGGAGAAGGGGGACCGCTCGCGGTGGAAGAGGACAAAACACTCCAACGCTTCGCTCTCTCGTCATGTCGAGCGAAGCGCAGCGCAGTCGAAACATCCGGGCGCTTGCGCCGCATTCAATAATCACGTCACTGCTTTCACCCCGAGCCCCTTTTCCCCCACACAATTTTCACAAAAGAAAAACGGGCAGTGCGCCGCGCCTTTTCACAAAACCCGCACAAATTTCCCCGCGTAACGCCGGTTTAACCGTATTTTTGCTTATTTTTCGCTTGTTTTCTTACCTTATTTATATATAACGGCGCAAAAAAACCAAAAACGGCGAAAATCAGTTGACATAAAACCCCAAATAGTGATAATATTGTGAAAAAAGTGAAATTACAGCGAACGTAACGAAAATACGCAAGGAGAAGAGAATGTACTATCTGATAACGCTGCTCAGCGCGGCGGTATTCACGGGGTTGCTTTTTTTGTTCGAGAAAAAGGGTAAAATAACTTTAACGATAGAAAAAGTGCTCGCGCTTGTATTCATATGTGTATATATGGCGCGGTACTACTCATATATAGAGCATCCTATAAATAACATATTCAGATTGAACGGCGGGGCAGACGGCGCGGCATTAACGCTTATTTCGCTTATATCGGTATGGCTTTCGGCAACGTCGTGCTGTATCGTCGCGTTAAGACCGTTTTTCGCTACAGTAGATTCTCTCAGAATAATCAAAAAATATTTCTGTCTGCCGGCGTATGTAGTAGCGTTTGCTTTTACGAATCAGACCTTAAACTTCCTTATGGGCGGCGAATATTCGCAAAAACTTATGTTTTCGTCGGTAATGTTCGCAATAGAAAACGCAATCGGCATCGCGCTTTGTCTTCACGAATGGATAAAAGACCGTTCGTTCGATAAACCGGGCAAACGCACGGGCAAAACTATCGCTTTCCTTGTCGCAATGCTGATCTGCGCGATTCCGTCGTATGCTTTTCAGGTAATATTCGGTAAAGCCCCCGTCGTCTATATAGTAGACGATTTCACGCCGTTGCACAGAGTTTTCCTGTACTTCGCGTTCATAATTCCCGTCGCCATTTATTTTCTGCTCAGAAAAGAAGATTATGCAGTCCGTCGTTTTGCCATGACCTATATGGCGCTCACGCTGATGTTTACCTTCTGTACGAGATATAAGTACGACACGTTTTTGCAGCCGTGGAGTTGGCCTTTGCATCTTTGCAACACGGCAATGTTCATAGTTCCTATCTGTCTTGTGCTTAACAGAAAGCGCCTGTTCTACTTCACATACTTCATCAACGTAATGGGCGCGTTCTTCGCAATGGCTCTGCCTAACTACACAATGGGCGTAGGCGGAATAACAATTACCGACTGGGCTTTCGTAAACTTCTGGGTAAACCATTATCCCGCGTTCTTCATGCCGCTGTTGCTCGTCGCTCTCGGCATATTCGAAAGACCAAAAATCAAGCAGTTCTATTATTCTATGGCGGCGTTTTTCGTGTATTTCGTCGCGGTGCTTATAATCAACCCGTTGTTCACCGCAATGGGGCATAAGGTGGACTATTTCTTCCTTAACAGCGACTTTATACCCGACAAATTCGGCGTCTGGGCAGAAAACCTGTTCGGCATAACGGCAACGGTGAAAATCGCGGGCTACGATCTCGTATTCCACCCGCTGTATCAACTTTTGTTCTTTCTCGTGTATGTCGGCATCGCGCTCGGAATCTGGTTCGTGTACGACCGTTTCTTCGCTATTGCCGAAGTGCATTACGATATGATGATCAGAAAAAGAAAAATACGTCAGGACAAACTTGCTCTCGAAGCGGCGCTTAACGGAAGGATGGATGAACCTATGGATAAAGATGCGGGCATAAGCCTTAAACTTAAAAACTTTTCAAAGAAATACGCTTCGGGCAAGGTGTATGCGGTTAAAGACGCAAACCTTACCGTCCGCGGCGGCGAAATTTTCGGTTTCTTAGGACCTAACGGCGCGGGCAAGTCCACGATTATTAAAAGCATCGTCGGCATACAGCCCATCAGCGAAGGCACCATAGAAGTCTGCGGCTACGACGTTGCAAAACAATCCCGTCAGGCTAAAGCCAAAATCGGTTTTGTTCCCGATCACTACGCGCTTTACGAACAGCTCACCGGCAGAGAATATATCAACTATATCGCCGATATTTACGACGTTCCGCAGAAAGAACGCGACGAGCGTATCGAAAAAATGGTCGGTCTTTTCGAACTCGAAGGTTCGTTCGACTGTTCTATGAAGACGTACTCTCACGGAATGAAACAAAAGATCACGATCATGGCGGCACTCGTTCATGATCCGAGTTTATGGATACTCGACGAACCGCTCACCGGTCTTGACCCCAACAGTATATATCAGGTCAAAGAGTGCATGCGCCGCCACGCCGAAGCGGGCAACATGGTATTCTTCTCCAGCCACATAATCGACGTAGTAGAGCGTATCTGCGACAAAATCGCCATTATCAAAAAAGGTCATATACTCTGCGTCCGCACAATCGATGAAATAGAGCAGGTGTGTCCGCTCGAAGAGTTCTATATGAAGATGATCAACGACGACGAGTTTGCCGCTAAGATTATGGCGGAAAACGGCGAAGGCGGAGTGAAAAAATGAAACACTTATACGCTCTTGTCATGATGCAGCTTAAAGACAAGCTGGACTTAAGTTTCGTTAAAACAAGACGAACGCTTATTGCCAAAATAGTCCTTACGTTGCTTAAATTTTTAATCGTCGGGGCGATAGCGTTCGGTCTGTTCAAGGTTTTATCGCTTCTGATATTCACCAATATGAAAACGCCGTCATATGTGCTTATCTTCGTTTACGGCGTGATATTCTTAATGTCGCTGTTCTCTTGTACGGCGGGATTGATGAAAACTCTGTACTTTGCCGACGACAACAAAGTGTTAATAACTCTTCCCGTAAACGCGAACGTATTGTTTCTGTCAAGGCTGATCGTGTATTTCATATACGAAGTCAAGCGCAATCTGTTCCTTACGGTGCCTATATTTATCGCTTTCGGCATTCACGCGGGGCTTGCATGGTACTTTTATATCTGGGTATTTCCCGTGTTCTTCTTCGTATCGGCAATTCCCGTGCTTGCGGGCGCGTTGCTGTCGATCCCGTCGATGTACGTTTACACGTTCGTTAAAAAACGTCCCGCATTGCTTGCGGTGTGGTATGTCGTGCTTATCGTCTCCGTCGTATTCGTGACTGTAAAGCTGATAGGGCTTATACCCGAAGAAATAAACCTTATCGAGCAGGCGGGTACTATCCAACGCTACATGACGGAATTCTTCATGTTCTGCCGCGATTACTTCTATCCCGCAAACATAATAGTGATTATGGCTTGCGGCAGACAGGTCGGGCTGTTCTACGTTTTTACAAAAGACGTTCCGATATATTTCGGAATAATAGTCGGAACGGTGGCGGTACTCGGCTTAGGTGCGTTCTTTGCGTCCCGTCCGTTGTTCTTCTCTATGATGTCGAAAACGGTGGAATTCGAAAAGGTTCCTCCGAGAAACTCGCGTAAAAATATCACCCGTTCCAGAATGGGAACGTTCCTCAACGCCGAAATATCGGCATTGCTTCGTTCACGTCAGATCGGCACGTTCGTAACAATGTATATAATCGTTCCCGTGCTTGTATATCTTCTTAACAAGGTATTCAAGGCAATGGATACCAACCTTACCGGCGTATATATGGTTTACGCGTTCAATCTGCTCGTAATCGTGCTTCCGATGCTTGCGGTCGATTCGGTCGTCGCAACCCTGTATTCGCGTGAAGGCAGGGCGGCATACGTAAAAAAAACAATGCCCGTAAATCCCGTCGTTCCGCTTTTGACAAAACTTATTCCCTTACTTGTCGCTTCGGCAATATCGCTTATCGTAAGCGTAACGGTGTTCGCAGGTTTTGTCGAGCTTAATGCATGGCAGGTCGCGCTTTTGTGCATATCGGTAATCGGTCTGCAGTGGGGACATATTCTGTGGAGCGGAATAACAGACCTTATGAAACCTATGAACGAACAGTACGCCACAGTCGGCGAAGTAACCGATAATCCTAACGAAACTTCGATGACTATCTCTGCATTTATAGTTTCGTTCGTATACGCGCTTTACGCGTTTATATTGTTTCCCGAAAATGTCGGCACGGCGTGCGTTAAACTTTGCCTTATGGGGGTGGCGTTCTGCGCGATAATCGCTTACATGTACTTCCTTAAAATCAAGGTTTATTATTTCGAAAAATAAGACAGAATTAAAGGAGATATCTGATTTATGAAAAAATCGGTAGTGCTTACCCTTATAGCTGTATATATTCTGTCGATATGCGTCGTAGGTTATTTCGGTCTTAAAGTCAAAATTTACCGCCCGACAAAGTACGCCGAATCGGTAACGATCGAAAGCGTAAGAAACGCAACTACGGGCGCGACGTATAACATTAAAGACAACGGCGAATACGGTAAATCCGTCCGCGTCAGAGACGCCGAAGACGACGGAGTAACGCTTGTTTTTGTCGTCAACATAAGACCCGATAATACGACAAACAAAGAATTATTGATAGAGTTTGCAAATTCCGAAGTGTGCGAAGTCATACGAGGTTCTTCGCCCGACGGCGGAGCCAAGCAGGAAATAACTATAAAGTTCAAAGAAAAAACGGGTTGCACCGTAACGTTCTGGGCGAAAGATCTTAAAAAGTGTTCCGATTCGGTTACCGTATCGTTTGCTTCGGTTTAAGCGTCGACCTTTTACTTAACTACTGTGTTTCGACAAGTAGCCCTTTACTGACTACATTTCCTCAACAAGTAAAAAATTAAAATATATAACAGGAGAAGCAGTATGAAAAAAATTACAGCGATTTTACTTGCGGTATTATCCGCCCTTTCGCTTTGTGCCTTTGTTGCTTGCAAAAGCGAAGCGAAAATTACCGGAATAACCTATCTTTCCGGTATGCCCGAAACGGTTTCCGTTAAGCAAACGCCCGATTATTCTTCGCTTAAAATCAAAGTTGCCTACGACGACGATACCGAAAAAGAAGTCGCGTACAACGCCGCCGATTTTACCGTGGAATTCGACAACACCGTAGAAGCGGAAAACGTAAAAGTAACCATAAAATACAAAGGCTTTACTTGCGAAACCACCGTTAACGTAGAAAATCACTACGAAATGGATATAGTCGAACTTCCCGCGTTTGCAACTGCTTATCTTTCGGTAAAAGATACTGATTTCAAAGATAAAACTGCGCCTTACTATGTCGGTAACGTAAACGAATTTTTGTTTGTTCCCGCAGTAACCGCTTTCGATGCTGACGACAATATGGTCAAGTTCGATAAGAGCGGCGATCTCGAATTCGTTTCCGAAGTATCTTTGGTTGTTAACGGAGCGGAACAGGCTATAGACAATCCCGCTAAGTATTACGCTTACGACGGTCAGAAATCGTCCTTCATATTTACCGCCGACGCTGCCGACAAAACTTTCAGAATCAGCGTTCGTCCCGCAGAGCTTACCGAAAAACAGCTCGAAAACGTAGGCAAATATACCGTATCTTTTAACGTAACCGTAAAAGACGGATATTACAACGTATATAACGCCGACGAGCTTACCGTTATGGAAAATCGTTTCGAAACGAATACCGGTGACAGTTACGATCATGGTAAAGCCATGAACGAATTCAGAAAATCGAAGGGTATTACCGTTGACGTTACCACGGTAAAAGGTCTTGCAATTCAGACAAACATAACCGTTACCACCGAAAATCTTCCTGCCGAGTACTTCTGGACGGAAAGCGAAGTCGCGGGAAAAAACATAGTCGGTTCACTTAAAGACTATACCTACATGTATTATAGAAATCTCGGTAGCAACGGCACGTTCGCTATCGAAGGTAACTATTTTACTCTTAATGCCGAATCGCTTCCCAAAATACTCGCCGAAGGCAGAAGTGCTGACGTTAAACCGTCCGACGAAATCGTAGCGCACGCAAAAATGTTCTATGTTCTCGGCAATGCGCAGCAAAACGGCAGTTCCGATACCGAAGCGTTCGAAATGAACAACTTCAACATGCTCGGCAATATCAACCGTACCGACGGCGACACCAGCGGCGAAGGTAAAGACTTCAAGTCCGGCGGACTAATCCTTATCGAGTCCAACGGCGCAAAGACGGATATCAACAACTGTATCGCCAAATGCTGGTACATTACCGCGTTCTCTTCTCATACAAGCGAAGGTCACCATGTAACCGTAAACAAATGTATTTTCGAAGACGACTATAACTGCATCTTCTATCTGTGGGGCGGTATAATCGAAGTTAAAGAATCCACGACCGCAAGAGCGGGCGGACCCGTATTCATTGCCGATCACACTCATTTCGATTCTACCGACAGCGGCAGAGACGGCAAGGGCGGTTGGACGAGCGACATTATCGTCGACGAAAAGTCCGAAGTTTATTCCTATGTCAGCGGTCAGGAAGGCTGGTTCAAGCAGATGAAGGCAACCGGTTATGCTTCCCAGATAGTAGCAATGGATCAGCTGTTCAATCTCGGCGGCATGTCTTATGTCACCACTCAGGATAAATCCAACGTAATCAACCTTATTGCAATTTATAAAGCGGGTAGCGTCGAAAGCGCAGACGGATTGTTTGAAAACGCTACCAAAGGTCACGGCAAATTCGGTAAAAACGAATTTAATATGGACGGCGGCTATATCGACGCGTTTATGAATACGTCGATCGGCGGCGGCGCAACTATCGCCACTTCCGGCATGCCCGTATTCTACGGCTCGAATATGACCACGCTTATGGCGTTCAACCCCTTAGATGCCGACGTAGCAACAAAAGGTTATCCGCTTACGGTTGCTCTCGCACTCGCGGCAAGTGGCGGAATGGTAACAAGTGCCGACGAATATAAAGCCCTTCCCATGTTCTCCGATAACGGCGGTTATGTCAATATGCTGTTCGGCGCACCGGGTAAATCCGGCAAACTCGGCTTGGTTTTGGGTGATTTTCATTCAATCAAAAAAGCCTGAAAAAAACTAAAACAAACTTTAACTCTATAAAAAAATACCGACGTCCCGTCGGTATTTTTTCATGCCTTATTTCTTTTCGCAATCAAACTACGCTTTCCCCAATCGGGGAGAGTGGATTTTACGAGCCTGCGAGTAAAAGCCGAGAGAGGACTATCAGTCTATTCACCCGTACAATCTATTTCACTCCGCCAGGCATATATTAGGTCATCCTGAGAGGTGCCTGCTTGTTCGGCTCCCGAAGGATCCAGGCGTAGCCGCATTCTTAACACAATCAAATCTTGCCTTCGCCCCTTGGAGAAGGGGGACCGCTTGCGGTGGATGCGGACAAAAACGCCAATTTTTCCGTACGGCATTTTTTCAGCGGTAACCACATATCCCGTCAACCTGAGACGCGCCCGCTTGTTCGGCTCCCGAAGGATCCAGGCGTACACGCACCTTTTCACAATCAATCTTCGCCTTCGCCCTTTGGAGAAGGTGTCGGCGCAGCCGACGGAAGAGGACGAAACACTCCAACGCCGCACCTGTAAAATCTTAACACAATCAATCTTCACAATCTCCGCATTCCCGCAAAACCCCGAAAAAACTCGTCTAAAACCCCGCGAACCAAAATACACTATACTATGAAAAAAATCAAACGCATATTCGGAGCGGCTTCGGCGCTGATAGGTTCGGTAATAGGTGCGGGCTTTATAACGGGGCGCGAAATTCTCACTTTCTTTTACGGACAATCGCCTGTCCTGATCTTTCTTGCTCTTTTTCTGCTGTATTTCGCACTCATATTTCTCATTCTCATAATCAAAGATCAATCGATAGTTTTTGCGATTGAAAAAGGCGATAAAGCCATACTTTTTCTTAACATTCTGTCGGTGGCTTCCATGCTCGGCGCAACCGAAAGTCTTGCCCGCGACGTCGGCGCAGGGTGCGATTTCCCCGTATGGTCAATTTCGCTGCTTATAATATCGGTAATCGTCTGCAAAAAAGGTATGCGCGGCTTGGAAACGTTTAACGCAGTGCTTGTTCCCGTTATGCTTGCCGTCGTCTATGCCGTCATATTCTTCCGTGCCGTCGCGTCGGGCGGCGATTTAAGCATAACAGGGCATATGAGCCTTAAAGACAGCGTAAGTTTTTCGCCGATCGCCGTTCTTAAATACACGGCAATGAACGTCTTATTGACTCAGCCGCTTTTAAGCGACGTAAAAAGGGATCAATCGCAAGCCGAAAACGATTCCGTGCGCGGAATAAAAAAGATAGCCCTTCCGTTCTTTACGTCGATTTTGACTGCGGCTGTGCTTGCGTTCACGGCGGCATATTTTTTAAGCGCGCTGCCCAAAGAAAGCGTTTTAAGCGAAATTCCTGTTTTATATGTTGCAGGCAACGGAAAAGCGGCGTTCTACCTTATAAGCGTAACCGTCGCGCTGGGAATAATCACAACGCTTGTAGGTTCTTTATATCCGCTTACGGGAGTGGTAAAACGCCGCAAAATGTTATGGACGACGGGCGTATGCTTGCTTTCGCTCGCGCTGTCGCGTTTAGGTTTTTTCGTTATAGTAGAAAAGATTTACCCATTGCTCGGGGTGCTTGCTATCGTCTACTACGCGTTTACTTTCGTCTTTTTACCGTCAGGCGTTCGAATAGCAGAACGAGCGCGTACATTGCGGCGGCAAGCAGGCAGAGCAGTACGGTCCCGGTCATAACAAGGTCAAGTTTGAATACCTGCCCGCCGTAAACGATAAGGTAGCCTATTCCTTGTTTAGAAACGACGTATTCGCCCATAATCGAGCCTATCCAGCTTAACCCCACGTTGACTTTCAGTGCGGAAACAAACGCTTTAAGCGAGCCGGGCAGCACCAGATTGATAAGTATATCCAACTTGTTCGCGCCCATCGATTTAAGCAGCAGTATCTTGCCGTCGTCTGTCTGCATAAACCCGCTCAGCATATTTATTATAGTTACTATAACGGTAACTAAAAATGTCATAAAAATTATTGCGCCCGTACCCGCGCCGAAAGCGATTATAATAACGGGACCCAGCGCGATTTTTGGCAAAGCGTTAAGTACGACGATATACGGCTCCAGAATTTTCCGCACGTTTTCGGACCACCACAGCGCAACCGAAATCGCGCAGCCGACAGCCGTCGCAATCAGAAACCCCGCAACCGTTTCGTACAGAGTAGTGAATATGTGCGAAAACAGTTGCCCGCTTTCGTACAGTTCGCCTATAGTTTTTATTATACGCGTCGGGCTTGAATACATAAAGCAGTCAATAACGCCCGTTGCCGCAAGCAGTTCCCACAAACCGATAAAGAACAAAAGAATGAACACTCTGAAAAACAGCACTACGACTTTATCTCTTTTGCGCCTTTTAAGGTATTCCCGCCGTGACGGGCTGAGCGGAACCGCGGTTTTATTTGTTGATTTTTTCATTTGTTCAGATCCCTCCAGAGTTGTTCGAACACCGAAGAAAATTCGGGGCATTCGCGGCGGTGAAGGGGAGTAAGCTTTTTATCGAACGGCATCTCTCTTATAACCGAAACTTTAGCGGGGCGAGCCGACAAAACGACCACTCTGTCCGCAACCGATATCGCTTCCGAGATGTCGTGCGTAACCAGCAGCGCGGTCTTTTTTTCGTTCTTTATAATCGAGTAAACGTCGTCGCAAACGGCAAGCCTTGTCTGATAATCGAGTGCCGAAAACGGCTCGTCTAAAAGCAGCAGATCGGGGTTTAATACCAGCGTTCTTATCAACGCCGCGCGCTGTCGCATCCCGCCCGAAAGTTCGTTCGGATAGCATTTCATAAACCCGCCCAAGCCGTATTTCACGGTCAGTTTTTCAACGTTTTTTATAAGGTCCTCACGCCTTTTTTGCCGCCTGATTTTAAGCGGCAGATAGACGTTTTCTTCAATCGTAAGCCAATCGAAAAGTTCGTCGCGCTGCAGCATATATCCCACGTTTTTACCAGGCGCGTCTACTTTTTTAGATAAAATTTTAACGTCGCCTTCATAGGGCAGAAGCCCCGCCACAACCGAAAGTATGCTTGTTTTTCCGCACCCCGAACGCCCGATTATCGCAACGAATTCGCCTTCGTAAACGCCAAGATTAAGCGAATCTATCGCCTTTATTTCCGCATTTGCCGTCTGATAAAAAAGTGAAAGATCTGTTATTTCAAGTAAAGTTTTCATTAGTGCTTTCTCCTTTCGTCTTAGAGTGCAAACGTTTTTACGTCTGTCGTAAAAATTTTCAAAATTACTCTTATAATCTTAATTTTTGCCGCAAATCATGTCTGATATATCGGTGCGTATAATTTTGTCGTATTCAACGCGCGCTTCAAGTTCGCCCGCATTTATCATAATATCGCAAAGGTTATTCAGCGCGCTTTCTTTCATCGTAAGGTGTTTAACCCAGGCGTCTATTTCAACGTATCTTTTAACCGAAACGGCAATGCTTTCGTCGCTGATCCCCGGGAACTGATTTTTAAGCGAAGCGACGATTTCTTCTTCAGACGCATCTTGCAAAAAGTCGATCGCGCGGTAAACGGCTTTGGTGAATTTTTCCACCGTTTCTTTGTTTTGATCGATGTACTTTTTAAGAGCCATAAAACAGGTATACGGCACTTCGCCCGAGTCTTTTCCCACGCTTGCCACAACGTAACCTTTTCCCGCTTTTTCAAACTCCGAAGCGGTCGGTTCGAACAGCGTGCAGTAGTCGCCCGTTCCGCCTTCGAAGGCGGCGGCTGTAAGGTTGAACTGAATATCGAAATTAAGCGTAATGTTTGTTCCGTCGGTATAGCCTTTTTGGTTCAGAAGATATTCGAGCGTCATTGCGGGAACGCCGCCTTTTCTGCCCGCAATCACTTCTTTGCCTGAAAGATTGCTCCAGTCAAAATCGGGTTCCGGGTTGCGTGAAATCAAAAACGATCCGTCGCGCTTTGTAAGTTGAGCAAAAACCTGCGGACAATTCTGTTTGCCGCCCGCAATAACGTAGATAGCGGCTTCGGGGCCCATTAGCCCTATATCCGCAGAGTCCGAGAGCAGTGCGGTCATAGATTTATCCGCGCCGCCGCCGTTGGTAAGTTCGATTTCAAGTCCTTCGTCCGCAAAAAAACCTTTCTCTATCGCGGCGTACATAGGCGCGTAAAAAATCGAGTGAGTAACTTCGTTTACTCTGACCGCCGTTTTATTGTTTTTCGGCGTGCAGCCCGTACCGAGAAGCATAACCGCAAGCATAACGGCCGAAAGAGTTGAAACGATTATTTTTTTAACCATAGTAATTTACCTTAAAAATATTACAATATATCGTATGCGGCGGAGTAAATAATTGACAACCGCGCGCAGGAATTGTATAATAGGTCGGAAAACATATTATAAACAGGGCGATATTATGGAACTCAGTAAAAATTACGATCCCAAAGACTTTGAAAGTCGCATATACGAAGACTGGCTCAACAAAGGATATTTCACCGCGCATCCGCATACCGACGGCAAAAAGCTTCCTTACACCATAGTTATGCCGCCGCCCAACATTACGGGGCAGCTTCATATCGGTCACGCGCTGAACATGACCTTGCAGGATTCTATGATCCGTTTCAAACGTATGCAGGGGTATGAAGCGTTATGGCTTCCCGGCACCGACCATGCCTCCATCGCGACCGAAGTCAAAATCGTAGAAAAAATCAGAAAAGAAGAAGGTAAAACCAAGCAGGAAATCGGTCGCGAAGGCTTTCTCGAACGCGCGTGGGCATGGAAAAACACCTACGGCAATCGTATCGAAACACAGATCAAAAGTCTGGGCGCTTCGTGCGACTGGTCGCGTTTATCCTTCACTATGGACGAACGCTGCTCAAAGGCTGTCACCTTCGTTTTCGTAAAACTTTACAACAAGGGTTTAATATATCGCGGATCGAGAATAATCAACTGGTGTCCTTGCTGTAAAACCGCTCTTTCCGACGCCGAAGTCGAGTATTCCGACGAAAACTCTTTCTTCTGGCATCTGCGTTATAAAATCAAAGACGGCGACGGTTACGTCACTGTCGCAACCACCAGACCGGAAACAATGCTCGGCGATACGGCGGTTGCGGTAAATCCGAAAGACAAACGTTATTCGGCTATCGTCGGAAAAACGCTTATTCTTCCGCTCCTTAACAAAGAAATTCCCGTCGTTGCCGACGATTATGTGGACATGCAGTTCGGAACGGGCGCTGTAAAAATCACCCCCGCTCACGATCCTAACGACTTCGAAGTCGGTCTTCGCCACAATCTGCCCGTAATCAGGGTTATGAACGACGACGGCACCATGAACGAAAACGCAGGCAAGTACTGCGGTCTTGACCGCTACGAAGCGAGAAAGGTAATCGTCGAAGATCTCGAAAAATGCGGCGCGCTCGTAAAAATCGAACCGCACACGCACAACGTAGGTCATTGTTATCGTTGCCATTCCACGGTCGAACCTATCGTTTCCAAGCAGTGGTTCGTCAAAATGGATACGCTTGCAAAACCCGCAATCGAAGCGGTCAGAAACAAGAGTATCAAATTCACGCCCAAGCGTTTCACAAAGGTATATTACAACTGGATGGAGAACATCCGCGACTGGTGTATTTCCCGTCAGTTGTGGTGGGGACATCGTATTCCCGCGTATTACTGCGAAGAATGCGGCGAACTTGTCGTAGCCGATCATATGCCCGATAAATGCCCCAAGTGCGGTCACACTTCTTTCCGTCAGGACGAAGACGTGCTCGATACGTGGTTCTCTTCCGCGCTGTGGCCGTTCTCAACGCTCGGTTATCCCGATAATACGCCCGATTTATCCTATTTCTATCCGACCGACACTCTTATCACCGCATACGACATTATCTTCTTCTGGGTTGCAAGAATGATTTTCTCGGGGTTAGAGCATACGGGCAAAGTCCCTTTCCGCGACGTTTTAATCCACGGCATCGTGCGCGACGCCGAAGGCAGAAAAATGAGCAAATCGCTCGGCAACGGCATCGATCCGCTCGAAATTATCGATAAATACGGCGCCGACACTTTAAGATTCTCGCTCATAAACGGCGTTTCCGCCGGTAACGACACCCGTTTTTCTACCGACAAGATCGAAGGCACCCGCAACTTTATCAACAAGTTGTGGAATGCAAGCCGTTTCGTTCTCATGAACGCAGAGAACGCCGAAATCAAAGATATATCCGACTGCAAACTGTCTATAGCCGACAAGTGGATCATTTCAAGGCTTAACGATACGGTAAAGCAGGTCACCATGAATATGGAAAAATTCGAAATCGGTCTTGCCGCAACCGTCTGTCACGACTTTTTGTGGTATGATTTCTGCGACTGGTATATCGAACTTTCAAAACCCGCTCTGTATTCCGAAAACGAAAAACTCAGAAACGACACGGTCAGCGTACTCGTTTATGTGCTTAAACAGTCGCTCAAACTTCTGCACCCCGTAATTCCGTTTATCACCGAAGAAATTTACACGCACATTCCGGAGGTAACGGGCAGTATAATGGTGGCGGAATACCCCAAGTACAACTCCAAGTTCGCTTACAGAAAAGACAAAGCCGCCGCCGAAACGGTCATGGCTATCATCAAGGGCTTAAGAAATCTGCGCGCGCAGGTTAACGCTCCTATGTCCAAAAAGGTCGATCTGTACGTCGTCACCGAAGAAAAGAAACTTATCGAACGCACAAGTTCTTATATCGAAAAACTTGCCGGCGTAAATACGATTGCTTTCGTTCAGAGCAAAGCCGACATAAAAGAAAAAGTTTTGTCATGCGTGCTTGCGGGGTTTGAAATTTACGTTCCGCTCGGCGAACTTGTCGACGTAGAAAAAGAACTTGCCCGTCTTAAAACCGAACTCGAAAAAATCGAAAGCGAAATAGCGTTCTCTTCCAACAAACTCAACAACCCCGGGTTTGCCGCAAAAGCGCCCAAAGCGGTTGTCGATAAAGAGCGCGAAAAACTCGCCGCCAACAACGAAATAAAAGCAAAACTTCTTGCTTCCATCGAAGAGTACGAGAATTAACAAAAGAGAAAAGGGCGCCTCAACGCTCTTTTTTCGGTATATGCAAAAACGTTATAACTCCCGCAATCCTAAGCACAATCGAAAGAATCGGGCGCTTTCTCCGCTCTTTTCATAATCAAACCTAGCCTTCGCCTTTTGGAGAAGGGGGACCGCTTGCGGTGGATGCGGACTAAAAAGCTAATCGTTCCGTTCGGTAAATTTTTTTGCGGTAAACACGTTTCTCGTCATCCTGAGCCTTGCTTACTTGTTCGGCTTCCGAAGGATCCAGGCGAAGCCGCACGACCTGCAGCGCCGCACCCGCGCAAAACATGACAAAACAGCATATACCAAACAACCGCCGCAAAAACACGCGGCAAAACCAATCACAACAACACAAACAAGGACAAACATGAAAAACAAAAACAAAAAAAGTTTGAAAATAAGATTTTTAGGGGGAGTAGGCGAAATCGGCAAGAACATGACCGCTTTCGAATACGGAAACGATATAATAATCGTCGACGTAGGTCTTACTTTCCCGTCGATAGACATGCCGGGCATAGATCTCGTAATTCCCGATTACGGCTATGTACTCGCCAATAAAGACAAGGTGCGCGGCATAGTCTTAACCCACGGACACGAAGATCACGTCGGCGGACTTCCGTATCTGCTCAAAGATATGAAAGACGTACCCGTCTACGGCACAAAACTCACTCTTGCCATAGCCGAAAACAAGCTGCGCGAACAGAACGTCAAAGGTTGTCGGCTCTGCACGGTAAAACCGTCAAGCAAAATCAAACTCGGCTGTTTTCAGGTGGAGTTCATCAACGTCAACCACAGCATACCGGGTTCCTGCGCGCTTGCAATAACCACTCCCGTAGGCGTAGTCGTTCATTCGGGCGACTTCAAGGTCGATCTTACGCCAATCAACGGCGAAATCGCCGATATCACGCGTTTTTCCGAACTCGGCAAAAAAGGCGTTCTGCTTTTTATGTGCGAGTCCACGAACGTAGAGCGTAAAGGCTACACCATGAGCGAACAGGTGGTAAAAGAAACTTTTGAAAGTCTGTTCGCCGCAAACCCTAAAAGACGTCTTATCATCGCCACTTTTGCCAGCAACGTTTACCGCATACAGCAAATAATCAACATTGCCGCCAAGTATAAACGCAAGGTCGCAATGTCGGGGCGCAGTATGATAAACGTAACCGAAGCCGCAGCCAAGATCGGCGAAATGATTATTCCCGACGGCGTACTCGTCGATATCGACAAAATCAAGAACATTCAGGATAAAGATCTCGTAATCATATCCACGGGCAGTCAGGGCGAACCTATGAGCGCGCTCACAAGAATGGCTTCCGACGATCATTCGCAGGTCAAAATCGGTCCTAACGACACGATCATCATTTCCGCCAGCCCCATTCCCGGCAACGAAAAGAGCATTTACAACGTAATAAACAATCTGTACCGCAAGGGCGCGGAAGTCGTTTACGACGACCTTAACAGCATTCACGTTTCGGGGCATGCATGTCAGGAAGAACTCAAAATCCTGCATTCGCTCGTAAAACCAAAATTCTTCATACCCGTTCACGGCGAATATCGTCACCTTAAAAAGCATTGCATGCTCGCAAAAGATCTCGGTATGAGAGAGAGCAATATGCTCATATGCGAAATCGGCGATACGGTAGAGTTAACCGATAAATCTATGAAACGCGGCGAGCAGTTTCAGGCAGGCAGCAAACTCGTCGACGGGCTTACTATCGACGACACGACCACCGTCGTGCGCGACAGAATACATCTTGCCGAAGACGGCATAATCGTCGTAATCTGCTGCATATCGGCAGAAAGCGGAGACTGTATACAAGAGCCGTCTTTTATCTGCAAGGGTATATCGCTCAGCGATCAGTTGCTTAACGAATGCAAAGTCGGCGTTGTAAAAACGCTTTCCGAATTCGATATCAAGGATATCGGCGATAATCAGGAGTGCCGTCATCAGGTCCGCAAAAACATAAAGAACATAATCTACAAACGCACCAAAAACACGCCTATGATTATTCCCGTAATCACGGTCATCTGATAAATGAGTAAATTCACGCAGTCCAAAGTATCGCTTAATATCGACGGCGAGATCATAGCAATGCGCAAAGTTGCAAAAGCGCAGGGCATACCCGTCATTCTCGACGAAAGCCTTAATATGTTGCTTTTAAGCGTAAAAATGTGCAAACCGAAAAAGATATTGGAAATCGGCACGGCAGTCGGCATGAGCGGGGTCTGCATGTTGCAGGCTGCGCCGGATGCGCGGCTTGTAACGGTAGAGCAGGACGAAAACAGTTATGCGACGGCAAAGCAAAATTTTGCAAAGTTCGGCGTTGAACCCCGTGTCCGCGCAATTTTAAGCGATGCGGGCGACGTCGTCCGTTGCTACGAGCCATATTTCGATTTCATTTTTCTGGACGGTTCAAAAGCGCGTTATTACGATTATCTCCCCGACCTAAAAAGGCTGCTTTCAAAAGGCGGAGTGCTGTTTGCCGATAACGTGCTTTTCCGCGGACTCGTCGAAAGCGAAAAGGTCCCGCACGGAGATATGACAATCGTCCGCAACATGCGCGCTTTTATAGACGATCTGGTGGCGGATAAAAATTACAGCGTATCCCTTCTCGATATCGGCGACGGCGTGCTTATAGCATACAAAAACTGACCGCGAATTATTAAGTCTATAAAAAATAACCGCGAATTTCCAACGCGCGTATACTGTGCGAATATACAAAAAACAAAAAACTTATGAAAAATTTTGAACTGCTTGCTCCCGCTGGCAATTTCGATAAACTGAAGACCGCAATCTATTTCGGTGCCGATGCCGTATATGTCGGCGGCACGGCGTTTTCTCTCCGCGCTTTTTCCGAAAATTTCAACGACGAAGAGATGAAAGCGGCAACCGAATACGTCCACGCCGCGGGTAAAAAGATATACGTCGCCGTCAACATTCTTGCCCGCAACCGCGATTTCGAGCGGGTCGGCGCATATCTTAAATATCTCGAATCGATTCACGTCGACGCGGTAATTTTGTCCGATCCGGGCATTGTCGCGCTCTGCCGTAACACTTGCAAAAATCTTGAAATTCACCTTTCCACTCAGGCTTGCACGCTCAACAAATACTCGGCGAAATTCTGGGTGGAACAGGGCGTAAAAAGAATCGTTCTCGCAAGGGAATTATCTCTTGCCGAAGTCAAAGAAATTTCCGACTATTGCGGCGGCGAAACCGAAATTTTCATTCACGGCGCAATGTGCATATCCTACAGCGGTCGTTGTCTGTTGTCCAATTATCTTACCGGGCGCGACGGCAACCGCGGCAGTTGCGTTCAGTGCTGTCGCTGGGAGTACGAAATCCGCGAAAAGAACAAGGGCGGAGAATTTCTGCCCGTTATGGAAGACGAACGCGGAACATACATTTTCAACAGCAAAGACCTTAATCTTATCGATTATCTCGACGAAGTGCATAATAGCGGCGCGGTATCTCTCAAAATCGAAGGCAGAATGAAGAGCGAGTATTATCTTGCCACCGTAGTCAATGCCTATCGCCGCGCAATCGACGCTTACGAAAAGTTCGGCAAAGATTACAAAGATAACCGCGCTTACGACGAAGAAGTAAACAAGACCGCGCACCGCGCGTTCACCACTGCGTACACGCTCGGAAACAACGAAAAAACGGTTAATTATAACGACTCGCAAAGTCGCGGCGACCGCACGTTCACGGCATTCGTATTAGGTCACGGAAAAGACGAAAACGGCAATTACGTTCTCATAGAAATGCGCAACAGGTTTGTTATCGGCGACGTGCTGGAAGTGTTGTCTCCGTCCGACAATTTCAACAAAACCATAACGGTAAACAAAATGGTCGACGACGAAAAGCCGCAGGAAATAACCGACGCCAAACTCGTTCAGCAAAAAATCCGCATTTATTGCGACCTGCCGCTTAATTACGGCGACATCTTACGCAAATAAAAAAGCATAAATCCGCATATGTTCTCATATCAATAGATAAAGAGAGAAAGGCGGATGATATTTGATTTTTTATCGTTCATAATCGGTAAAATCATATTCTTTTGCGGATCGCTCGGCGGGGACAGTTTTCCCAAGCCGCTATCCAAAGAAGAAGAGCAAAAATGTCTTATAGCGTGCAAAAACGGCGACGCCGACGCGCGCGAAAAACTTATCAGGCACAACTTGCGGCTTGTCGCGCACGTCGTAAAAAAGTACCGCGACGCTTACGATAACGACGATCTTATCTCGGTCGGCACAATCGGGCTTATCAAGGCAATAAACACCTTCGATTCGTCAAAAGGCACTCAGCTTGCAACATACACCGCGCGCTGTATAGAAAACGAAATTCTTATGCTGCTAAGGGCAAACAAAAAGTACAAGGCAGACGTTTCCGTTTCCGAAATCATCGGCACCGATAAAGAAGGCAACGAACTCAGCCTTATGGATTTGCTTGCGGTAGACGAAGAAAGCGTAATGTCGCAGGTAGAGCAGAGCGTATTCCGCGAAAAACTGCTTAAAATCGTCCGCGATTGCCTGAACGACCGCGAATACACCGTAATTTTACTTCGTTTCGGGCTTAAAGGCAACGCGCCGCTTTGCCAGAGAGAAGTCGCTTCTCTTCTTAAAATTTCCAGGTCGTACATTTCGCGGATAGAGAAAAAATCCATCGAAAAATTGCGCAAATACATAACCGAAAACGAGATAGAGTTTTATTGATTAAAGTGGGGACGATTCTTTGACAATCGTCCTTTTTTTTGATAGAATGAAAGACAAATAAAAAGGGTGGTTTCAATGAAGAGAATAATAGTAGTAACGGGCGCGAGCAGCGGGCTCGGCAAAGAATTCGTAAAGCAGATTTCAAAGAAAGAAAGCGTAGACGAAATATGGGCAATCGCCCGCCGGACCGACAGGCTTAACGAGCTTGCAACCGAAGTAAACGTAAAAATCGTGCCGATTTCCATCGATTTAAGCGACGGTGCGGCAATCTCTTTGTATAAGCAGAAACTCGAAGAAGAAAATCCCGAAATAGCTATCCTTGCAAACTGCGCGGGTTACGGTAAGTTCGGTCATTACGAAACGATTCCTACAGAAACGCACATAAATATGGTCAATCTTAACTGCGAAGCGGCCATTTATATGACCGATTATTCGCTCCCGTACATGAAAGAAGGCTCGAAGATTATGAACGTCTGCTCGTGCGCGGGGTTCCAGCCCATTCCGTATATAAATATCTACGGCGCAACCAAAGCGTTTATGGTAAGTTACACGCGCGCCCTTAACCGCGAGTTGCGTTACCGTAAAATCCACGTTCTCGCATTGTGTCCGTTCTGGGCAAAAACCGAGTTTTTCAACCGCGCCATAAAAGAAGGCGAAAAGCCCGTCGTAATCCATTATTCGGCAATGTACGAAGCCGAGTTTGTCGTAAGAAAGGCAATCAAGGCGTTGTACGGTAACCGCGATATCTGCGTTCCGGGCGGAAAAAACAAATTCCAGTGGTTTTTAACCAAACTTTTCAATCACAATTTCGTTATGAAAATGTGGATGAAAATGCAAAAACTCGACGGGACGAAAGAAATCCGCAAAGATAAAAACGAAAAATAATATATAATCGTAAAGATACAGGAGAAAACAGCAATGAGTCTTGCCGACAAAACATTCATATCAAACTGCAACGACATTCTCGAAAACGGCGTCTGGGATACCGATTATCCGGTAAGACCGCATTGGGCAGACGGCACGCCCGCGCACACAATCAAAAAATTCGGAATCGTAAACCGCTACGATCTTACCAAAGAATTTCCTATTCTGACCATAAGAAAGACCTTTTTTAAGAGCGCGGTTGACGAAATTCTGTGGATCTGGCAGAAAAAATCCAATAACGTACACGACTTAAAAAGCCATATCTGGGATAGTTGGGCAGACGAAAACGGCTCGATCGGCAAGGCGTACGGCTATCAGCTCGGAATTAAAAACAAGTATAAAGAAGGCATGTTCGATCAGGTAGACAGGGTGCTTTTCGATCTTAAAAATAACCCCAACTCCCGCAGAATTATGACCAATATCTATAATTTTGCCGACCTTAACGAAATGAATCTTTATCCGTGCGCTTATTCTATGACCTTCAACGTATCGGGCGATAAACTCAACGGCATACTCAATCAGCGTTCCAACGACATGATCGTCGCCAACAACTGGAACGTCTGCCAGTACGCGGTACTGCTTATAATGCTTGCTCAGGTCAGCGGTTTCAAGGCGGGCGAACTTGTCCACGTTATTTCCGACGCGCACATTTACGACCGTCACATTCCCACTATAAAGAAGATGATGACAAACCCGCAGTACGACGCGCCCGTTCTTAAAGTCAATCCGGACGTAAAAGATTTTTACGCTTTCACCGTCGACGATTTCGAGCTTGTCGATTATAAAAGCACTCCGCTCGAAGAAAAACTCGAGGTCGCCATATGATAGCCATTCTTCATGCCGACAAAAAGTGGGGCATAGGCAAAAAGAACGACCTTATGTTCAGGTTGCCGCTCGATATGAAGTTTTTCAGAGAAACCACGTCGGGTAAAATCGTTTGCATGGGTTACAACACGCTCTTGTCGTTTCCCGGCAGTAAGCCGTTGAAAAACAGAACCAACATCGTTTTATGCGAAGACGGTTTATCCCCCGAAGGCTGTATCGCCGTCCATTCCGTTCCCGAACTTTTAGCTACAGTAAAGCAGTATAATAA
>CAKQXZ010000012.1 GCA_934292955.1 uncultured Clostridia bacterium | reverse complement strand
ATCATAAGCTGTTCGACGGTAATTTCAATCAGTCTGTTTTCGCGATAATTTTTATCGGACATTTCCGAAATAAGCATATCAACAAGCATAGATATCAGCGAATTGCGAAATATCCGCGACTTTGTAACATCAAAGTTAAGCGCAAGATCGTTGAACTTTTCGGCATAAGGACAGTCTTTATCAAAGTAAAACGAAAAGAACGAATAGGTCAAAGGATCGTCCGCCGAAGATTCTATTTTATGAATGTCGTACGGGAAAGACAGATAAATATCGCCGCTTTTAATTTCTTCCGAAACGCCGTTTGTATAAACTTTGCCCGCGCCGTTATTCGCAATCGTCAGTTCAAACCAGTTAAGATGCGAATGCTCTAAAACGACCGTGTCGGAATCGCAGAGTTTTTTACCTATCTGATACACGCCGATTCCGTTGTAGATAAGCGAAGTTTTTATAAATTGATGATCGATAAGATATTTTCCGTTTTCATTATGGCTCATAACGATACGATTATAACCGACAAATTGAAATTTATCAACTAAATTCGGTAATTGGGTAAAATAAAATTAGATTTTGAGCAATAAAAACCGTAAAAAACAAAAACAGGATAAATAATTGGCGGTAACAAGTTATTGCATTATCCGCATTTACGAAATATAATGTAATCGATACTGAACAAATGCGTATCGGGAGGACTTATGAAAACAAATTACCCCTTATCGGGAACGTTTATCGACGATATAACATATGACATACCCGCGTCCAACTGGACAAGGGAACAATGGGCAAAAGATCTTGATTATATGAGCGAAGTCGGAATAGATACGCTCGTGTTTATAAGGGGCGGGTTCAACGGAAGAACCATTTTTCCGTCCGAACACTTTTTTTGCTGGTCTGAAGACGATTTCGTCGCGTTTATCATGCAGGAAGCCGAAAAGCGCGATATGCAGGTTTATCTCGGACTATATATATCGAATATAAACTGGAACGACGGCGATTACCGCACCGAAATAAACGAAAACAAATATTTTATTGCCGAAGCGATGAAAAGATATAAAGATTATTCGTCGTTCAAGGGTTGGTACGTTCCGCACGAAACCAATTGCAACAGCGGAAACATAGCAATTCTTACAAAGTGCCTTGCTTCTATGTGCAAAGACGCCGCGCCCGACAAAAAGGTCTTATTAAGCCCGTTCTTCAAAAGTCCCGTAACCGGTCAGGCTGCGTTTTCGAAAGAAAGATTTTTCGACGAATGGGACGATGTTTACGCGGGCTTTAACGGCAATGTGGATATTTGCGCATTTCAGGACGGAACTGCGCCGTTGGGTTCAATGGGCGATTATTTCGGACCCGCAAAAGAACTTTGCAATAAATACGGGATAAGCCTGTGGTCTAACGTGGAAACTTTCGAGCGCGACGTAAGACACATGTATTATCCGATCGGGTTCGATCATCTGCGTTCCAAAATAAAAGAAACCAAACCTTACGTCGAAAAATTCATAACGTTCGAATTTTCGCATTTTTTAAGTCCGCAGTCGATATATCCGTCGGCTCGCAACCTTTTTAACTTATATAAGGATTATTATGGGAGAAAATAAAAATGAAAAAGCAAAGAGTATCCGAACTGAAGAAGTTTTATCACGATTTCCTGCTCGACAACGTAGTACCGTTCTGGATGAAGTCTGACCTTATCGATAAAGAGTACGGCGGTTTCATTTCAAGCGTAGACCGCGAAGGCAAAGAATATAACACCGATAAAAGCGTATGGTTTCAGGGTCGGTGTTTGTGGACTTTTTCCAAACTGTGCAACGTTTACGGCAAAAAAGACGAATGGGTAAGGGCGGCAAAAAGCGGCGCGGAATTCATAAAAAAATACTGCATAGACTCAGACGGCAGAATGTTCTTTACCGTAACGCGCGACGGCAAGCCGCTGCGTAAGCGCAGATATTTCTTTTCGGAAAGTTTTCTCGTAGTAGGTTTTGCCGAGTATTACGGAATTACCGGCGATAAAGAAGACCTTATGCTTGCCGAAAAATATTTTGATCTGATGTATTCTATTTACCGCAATCCCGAAACCGATCCGTTTAAGATTACCCCCAAAGAAAACGCAAAGGTCAGAAATCTGCATTCCAACGCAAACCCGATGGTGCTTGTAAGTTCGGCGCAGACATTAAGACGTATAGACAGCGAAAAAGCGGGATATTACGATGAAATCATACAGTCGCTTATAGACGATATGATCGGGCTGCATTATAAAGAAGATATGAAGTGCGTGCTTGAAAACGTCGGTATTCACGGCGAGTTTTTAGATAACCCGACGGGCAGAACGATAAACCCCGGTCATTCGATAGAAAATTCGTGGTTTTTAATGAACTACGCGGCGCAGACCGAAAACAAAGAACTGCTTGAAAAAACGTTGAATATTCTTGAATGGTCGCTCGAAATCGGCTGGGATAAAGAGTACGGCGGAATGTTTTATTTCAGGGACGCAAAAAACCGCCCGTGCGAGCAACTCGAATACGATATGAAACTATGGTGGGTTCATAACGAGTGTCTTATTTCCACTCTTACCGCATATAAACTTACGGGCGACGAAAAGTACTTCGAGTGGTTCGAAAAAATTCATAAATACGCTTTCGAGCACTTTGCCGATAAAGAGTTCGGCGAGTGGTACGGATACCTGCATCGCGACGGCACCGTTTCGCATACGCAGAAAGGTTCGCTGTGGAAAGGACCTTATCATCTGCCTAGATGTCTGATGCTATGCGAAGCCCTGCTTTCTTCAATCGAAGACGAAAACGCAAAACTTCCCGAACTTTTGTAATTTTTTATTGAAATGGAAGACAGAAAGTATATTTCGGCGGGCGAAAAATATTGCACGCGCGTCAGCCACGTAAACGCGCCCGTTCTGCGTAAAAAATTTTTTTATAAGCCGAACGGAAAGAAAGTAACGGCGGAAATTTCCGTTGCGGGCTTTTACAGACTTTTCGTAAACGGAGTAGACGTAACCAAGGGGTATTTTGCTCCCGCGATCACCAATCCCGACGATATTATATATTACGACGAATACGACCTGACCGAACTTCTTCGGGAGAAAAACGTAGTTTGCGTTCTTCTCGGCAACGGTTTTAATAACTCGATGGACGGCGGTGTCTGGGATTTTGAAAGCGCGGCTTTCCGTTCCGCTCCGAAATTGTTTATTAAAATTTACGACGAAGACGGAGTTATTCTTACAAGCGACGATACGTTCAGGGCTGTTCCGTCGGCTATAACTTTTGACGATCTGAGAGCAGGCGAGCGTTACGACGCGCGGCTTGAAAAAGACGATATCTTGTCCTTTGATTTTGTGGACGAAGAACAATATCCTTTCGCCGTTTATGCAAAAACACCTAAAGGTGAATATACAAAATGCGAAGATCTTCCGGTTAAAACTTTCGAAGAAATAAGCGCGGTGGGTATTTATAAAACCGAAGACGGATACGTTTACGATTTCGGTAAAGATATAGCCGCGGTTTATCGGCTTAATATCTGCGGCGAAAGCGGACAGACGTTGGATCTTTATTTCGGCGAACTGTTCAGTCGCGGCAAATTCGATATTTCCACCGTGATGAACGACAACAAACCCATAGACTACGTTCAGCACGACCAATATGTGTTAAAGTGCGGAAAACAGACCTATAGCCCGACTTTTACCTATCACGGATACAGATATGTGCTTATAAAAGGTCTTGAAGAAAGTCAGGCGACGGCAGATCTGATTACCGCTGTCGTCATACATTCCGACTTTGCCGTTTCGGGTACTTTTTCTTGCGATAACGAAACGGTAAACAAAATTCAGGAATGCACGATAAGGAGCGATTTATCCAACCTTGTGTCTATTCCTACCGACTGTCCGCAACGCGAAAAGAACGGATGGACTGCCGACGCAGCTTTATCAACCGAGCAATTCTATTATAATTTCGATTGCCGAAAGGTGCTTGAATGCTGGCATAAAACGCTGTGCGCGGCGCAAAAAGAAAGTGGAGAACTTCCGGGGATTGCTCCGACCGCGGGTTGGGGATTTGCTTGGGGAAACGGACCCGCATGGGACAGCGCGCTTATAGAAATTCCTTACAGAACATACAAGTTTTATGGCGATAAACGACCTATAGCCGCTTGTTTCGATAAAATCGAGCGTTATTACGATTATCTTAAAACAAGGAAAAATCAGGACGGGTTATATGCTTTCGGGCTTGGCGACTGGTGCGAAACGGGCAGTAAATTAGGCGAAGCGCCGAGTACGCCGCTCGAAGTAACCGATTCACTTTGCGTTGTAGAATTTGCAAAAAAGGCGGCGTTCCTGGCAAACGAAATCGGAAAAACCGAAGCGGTAAAAATTTTTAACGAACTTCGCGAAGAAACAATCAGTTCGTTCAGAAAAAAATGGATAAACAAAAACTGCGTTGTGTGCGATACGCAAACGGCGCAGGCGTTCGCGATACATGCGGGCGCATTCAATAATGAAGAACTTGACGGCGCGAGAGTATATCTTAAAGAACTTGTAGAGAAAAACGGCGGCAAATTCCACGTCGGCGTGATCGGCGCAAGATATATTTTCGACGAACTTGCCAAAGCGGGTTTTGCAAAAACGGCGTATAACAGCATCGTTGCCGACGGTTTTCCGTCGTACAAATATTGGGTAGATCACGGCGCGACCGCTTTGTGGGAAAGATTTTATTTATTGAAAGAAGAGCCGGATACGCTTGAACGGGTAGACGGCGAAGGCATTCTTTCTATGAATCACCATTTCTGGGGGCATGTTTCGGCTTGTTTTTATAAGTATATCGGCGGGCTGAAAATAAAGTCCTGCGGAGTAGTTGAAATTTCGCCCGAAACCGAACTCGGAATATCTCGCGCAAGATGTTCGCGCGCAGATAAAAACGGCGCGGTTTTGGTCGAATGGGAAAGAATAAACGGCAATGAAGTACGCCTATCGGTCGGAAACAGCGGTTTTTCGGGGAAAATGAAGATAAACGGCTATGTGTTTTCCGACGGGGAGAAAGAAAAAAATCTTCCGCAAGGCAAAAACGAATGGGTTTTAACAAAAATCCGATTTGCGGCAAGTAACATTACGGCAAAATAAAAATCGTAGGGATTCCATTCGTCATCACTAATTATTTTTGCGGTAATAAATCGGTTTTTGCTGCGTTAAACAAACTGCAACGTATGGCATACAGTTTTGTTTGTTTGCCTTGCAAAAACCGTACCGCAAGCGGCGATTTCTTACCCGCAAAAATGCACAGCACCGAAAAGTGCGTATTTTTAGATGATTTTTTGCAAACACGATAAATGATGTACTTGCCGTACTGCGTTTTGAGTGTTTGCGGAAAAGGGCTAAAAAGTCGCCTTTTGGGTAATTAGTGATAATGATTGGAATCCCTAAGAAACAAAAAGTGTAAATTAAGGCGATCGCACGATCGTTTGATAAAAATATCGGAGGTAAAATATGAGAAAAACAGGCTTAATTACATTGATGCTTATATTCTGTCTGTCTTTGACGTTCGGATTCGGCACAATGAATTTAAGAAGCGCAAGCGCGACGGATATCGCCGCCGACTCGTCCAAATGGGCTACGATTGCGGCGACGGCAACCGATACGGGCTTGAAGGCAAATGCGGGCGCGTCATACGCGAGACTTACTCAGGCAATTCCTATGGGGACCGAGTTCGAGTATACGTTCAAAGGCGTTGAAAGCAGTCCTTCCGCCCCGGCTTCGTCATGGATGTTTATCGCTTTGTCTGATATCACCGAAGTCGATACGAATACGCATAATAAAGATTCTATCGGCGCGGATAACTTCATGCTTAAACTTACCTGGTGCAGCAACACGGGTTTTAACACGCTTAACTACATTACCGCGGGCGCGGAAGAAAAGCTGTCGCTTACAGACGGTGATCTTAAGACATATTTCGACGGAAACGAACACGTTCAGAAATTCGTTACCGAAAGCACCGAAAGCGGCTGGACGCTCGTTTACTATGTAGACGGAGTAGAGCAGGTTCGCAAAACTTTCACCGACGGAAAATTCGGCTCGGACGAAAATCTGTATTTTCAGATAAGAGTTTCGGGCGGCAGCGCGGGTTACGAACTCAGCAATATGTCTATCAAGGCTCCCGCCGTTCCCGTCGAACTCGAAAAGGACTACGCTGCTTCGGCTTCTTACTGGAGCGCGACGAGCGGTAATCTTTCGGTTGAAAATTCACTTCTTACCGTAGGTCCCGGGCCTTACGGTGTAAAACTCAACGACGCTCTCGATACGATCGGCACGTTCGGTTATAATTTCAGCATTACCGCAGACGACGGAGCATGGCCTTCGTTCTATCTCGGAAATAAATCGGCTTCCGACGGCGCGACTACGGCTGAGGCGGCTTTGGAAAACGAAAACGATTTCTATATTCAGGTTCAGTTCAACAAACAGTGGAACGTATTCAAAGTTATTTACAAAGATAAAAACAGCGAAACGGAAGTTAAAAACATATTCAATGACGTAAACGACGTGTTCGGCGGTGCGACTCACAGACTCGAGTATAAGACCGAACTTACGGAAAACGGCTGGAAATTCACCATATCCGTAGACGGCGTTGCCCTTTGCGACAAGACTTTGGAAAACGGCGCGCTCAAAGCAGCCGACGGACTGTATTTTTCGATGATTTGCGGCGGCACCGGTTTTACTACCGTGTTCAGCGAAATGGGTAATTCCAAAAAGTCCGAACCCGAAATTCTGCCCGAAAGCAGATATGAAGGCGCAGACCTTGCAGCCGAAATAACCAACTGGGTGCAGGCGGGCGCGACGGTAGATGACGGCAAACTCATAGTTAAGAGCGCGGCTCTTGTAAAACTCAATACTCCCGCAGATCTCGGCGGCGAAATAGGTTTTGCGTTCAAGTCGCTCAATCTCGACGACGGAATTAACAATAACTGGAACTTCTTTGTTTTCGGCAATAAATCTTACGCCAACAACGGCGCAGAGAAAGATCCTTCGGCAAAGGGCGACTATCTTTTCCAGATTACTCTTCACGATGGTTTCTATACCGTATCTTTCAAATATTTCGATACCGAACTTCACGAAGAATCGGTTACCACCAACACCGCATCGACTTATAATTATTGCGACGGAAAAGCACACGTTCTGTACGTTGCTACAGAAAAGGTTGCGGACGGATATAAATTCGTACTCAATATAGACGGCAACGACGAGTTTGAAAAGACTGTCGGCGCAGACTTTGCAAAGAAGGGCGGACTTATCAACTTCACGGCGTACACTTCTTCCGGCGGATCCAACAGCGGTATGGCTTTATTCAATTGCGGTATGAAAGAAGCTCCGATCCCGTCGCTTCCCGAATACGGCGAAGCGCAGGCGGTTTCTACAGAAGAAAGCAACTGGATTAAAGACGCTTACGCAGACGACATTACTTTCGGCGAAAGCAGTATTACGTTCAACTCGTTCGGCGCGACCGTATCGGGTGCGAACAACAACGCGGGTCTTGCTTTGTCGCAGAAGATAAGCAAAGAAAGCAAAATCACGCTCAAATTCAAAGCTTCGGTTGCGGATCAGAAAGGTTGCTTCAAGGTAGTATTTGCCGATATGAAGAACCCCATGGATGCAAGAGCGATCAAATATTGGGAATCGCTGTTTGAACATGTTGCGCTCGAAATCAGCAAAGACGGCGTGTTCCTGTGGGATTACAACGACGCGGAAACGGGCAAACAGAATCAGTTACCCGTAGTAAAAGCCACCACCAACTATTTCGACGCGAACGAACACACGCTTGAAATCTCTATGGCAGGTTCGCCCGATTCGCTCAGAATTAAAATCGTTATAGACGAAACCGTTCATTTTGATTCTATACTCAATTCCGATCAGTACAACCGCAAATCCACTTTAACGATAGGTATGGCAAGCAACGACGAAGTTAAAGACTCCGTTATCGTATCCGATATCATGATCGTGCAGAACGAAACGACCGACGACGATCAGCCGACGGTATTCAATCCTGAAGATCGCTCGAACTTCACGGGTGATAAAGAAAGCAACTTGCTTGCTACCGAAAACTGGCAGACCGACCCGTTCTATGATGCGGGTATGGAACACGATAAAGAAAACGGCACGCTCGAATTCAAAGTATTCGGCGACGGCGGCAACCATCAGTGTTATGCATACAAAACGCCCGTAAACGCAGGTTCCGAACTTGTTGCAAAATTCGCAATGAACGTTTTCGATCCTTACGGCGCGTTCAGAATGGTATTCCTTGACCTTAACGGCAAAGCGGACGGACAGAGCGTTACGCCCTGGAACCCGCTGCGCGAAGTTTATACTCTCGAAGTAAGCCCGACGGGTATGCTTTCGATAATTTCTTTCAAGATTAAACCCGACGGAACTTCCATTCATCAGTCCTACGTTGTCGATCCCGTCAAGACTTCTCTTGCAGACGGCAACATTCACGCGATAAGAATTAAAATCGTTCCCGTATACGACGAAAACGGCGTTGCAAACGGCATTAAAGTTTCGGTAGTTGCGGATGAAACCGACACCGTTCTCGAATGCGTTATCGACGACGCGAGATATATTGCCAAAAACATTCTTACCGTAGCGGGTTACAGCAGCAATATCACGCACGACACCGAAAACGTTATAAAAGTTTACTATATCGGCGCCGAACGCAATATTTCGGTTGACGGTCTTGAAAGCGAAGACAAAGCGAAAGCCGAAAAACTTATCGCGGATATTTTCGATCTCGAACAGAATATAACCATTTACAATTTCGACGAAGTCAAAGCCGCTCATGCAACGGTTAAAAGCGAATACGACGGACTTACCGACGAAGTAAAGGCAAAGATTTACAACTACGGATATCTGCTTTACGTCGGCAACAAGATCGCAACCGCAGAAGAAGACTTAAAGCCCGTAAACGACTTTATCGCCATGGTAGACGCTCTGCCCGGAATAACCGAAGATAATCTCGACGAATGCAAGACCGAGTACGAAAAGGTTATCGCGGCATACAGAGAACTTACCGACACGCAGAAATCTTACGTTTCTGCCGAAGCGGAATCGCGCATCACGTCGTACAAGGGCAATATCGAAAAGACCGAAGAAACCATAAGCGACAAGAAAGCGGCCAAAAAGGTTATCGACCTTATCGACGCGCTTGACGAAACGGTCACCAAAGAAAACTACGAATCGCTCAAAACCGCAGCCGAAGCGGCTGAAAAACAGTTCAACTCGCTTACCTATAATCAGAAAACGTTCGTTACCAACTACAAGAAGTTGAAAACCGTTCTTAAAGCCATAAGCGAATTCGACGTTAACGCTCCCGATTCTTCGAGCGGCGACCAAGGCTGTTTCAACTCGATTTCGGGTTCCTTCGGTATTATGTTCGTAATCTGCATTGCGGCGGTTTACGTTATCGCTCGCAAATACAGAGCAAAAGCAAACAGATGATAATCATCGAGAATTAGATAACGAGAATGATAATTATCAACGATTAAATAACGAGAAAGGACGGTAACGAAAAATAAGATGAACAAATTTAACAGACTGCTTTTTACAATATTGTCCTTTCTCGCATTGACCGTTCTTTGCGGTTGTTCCGCCGTATCGGTGGATTTCGACCGCAACGGAACGGGAACGTTTACCGTAACCGTCGAAAAAACCGACGGTAGCGATTTGCAGTCGATAAAGGACGAAGTAAACAAAATTTTAGACGGTGTGTCGTCTGTATCGGGCGATAAGGGCAGAATTACTCTTAAAAACGCAAAAGAGCAGGGCGACGGATATCTGCTGTCGTTCTCGTTCAAAGACGTCAACAAAACCAAAGGCGTAGGCAACTATACGTTTAAGGACGCCGTCGAATTTTTTGCGGACAGAAACAATCAGAACGTTTTCAAGAATTTTTCAAACGGAAAAATCGCAAGAAGCGTTGAAAAATACGATAAGTCGGTATACATGCTGAACAGCTCGGCAATTACCGTAAATCCAAAAGACGTTAAAAGCGGCGAAGTATTCGATGCCGCCGATTTAACGGACAGATATTCTCAGGCAAGCGGCTATACGATTTTTACATTCGTTATACCCGATATGAATATTTCGGGCATAGAGTTTTCGTTTAAGGGGACTATAGAAGTCGCTTCCGATTGCGGACTTGAAGAAGTCGGAAAAAATTCGGTTAAGTATTCGCCCGTAAGCGTCAATGCGTCCGTTGTGGGTATTGACGAAAACGGAAATTCTTTTGCCGAAAACAATACCCTGAAACAGTGCGTTGCGGGCTACGTTATAGTTAAAAATTCGGCAAACGTCGCGCTCATCGTCATATTGTCGGTGGCGGGCGCGTTGCTTATCGCTGGCATAGTTTACGGCATAGTAAGCGGCGCGTTAAAAAGATTTTTCACGTCGTTCAGGTCAGGTAAAAAATTCAAATCGTTTATTCACAACTACAGTTTGTATATTATGATAATCCCTGCGGTCGTGCTGTTCGTTCTGTTCAGTTACGCGCCGATGGCGGGGCTTATAGTCGCGTTTAAGGATTATACGGTAGAAGGCGGAATATTCGGCAGCGAATGGGTAGGTTTCAAGCATTTCGTAAACGCGTTCACCAACGCGGGATCGGGGTTCTGGAATCTGCTCAGAAACACGGTCTGCATGGCGGTGCTTAAATTCGTTTTCGGGTTCCCGGCGTCAATAATTCTCGCGCTGATGTTCAACAGGCTTGCAAACGGTCTGTTCAAAAAAGCCGTTCAGACAATTTCTTATCTGCCGTATTTCGTTTCGTGGATAGTATTGTCGGGCATGTGTTATCTGCTGCTTGCAACCGACGGCGGTATTATCAATAACTGCCTTATCGCGCTGAAACTCGAGCCTGTAAAATTTTACGACACGCCCAAATACTGGTGGGGCATTCTTACCGCCACTTCGGTATGGAAAAACGTGGGGTGGGGTACGATAGTTTATCTTGCCGCGCTTACTTCTATAGATACCGATTTATACGAAGCGGCGGAAATCGACGGCGCGAAAGCATGGAATAAACTGTGGCACGTCACTATTCCCGGTATGATGCCCGTAATAGGCATTCAGCTTATTCTTAACATGGGTTCGCTCATAAAAGACGATTTCGATCAGATTTATGCGATGATAGGCGGAGACAACTACGCGCTGCGCGGCGTTACCGAAGTTTTCAGTTCGCTGATATTCAGGCAACTTCAGAGCGGACCTTCGGGTTACAGTCCGTCCACCGCGATAGGTTTGATTCAAAGTCTTATATCGCTTGCATTGGTTCTTACGGCTAACAAAATAGTCAGAAAAACCGACAATCCGGGGCTTTGGTAAGGAGTAAATTATGGTCGAAGCAAAACAACGTAAAATAGTAGACGGAATAAATATTTTTCTTATAATATTATTGTCGCTCACATTCATAATACCCGTAATACTCATACTTTCGGCGTCGTTCACGTCGGCGGAAGCGTTTACAAAGTACGGATATACATTCTTTCCCAAGCAGTGGTCGCTGGTCGCGTACAAATACATTTTCACGTCGCACCTGAACATTCTTCGCGCGCTCCTTAACTCCGTGTTTGTTACCGTCACGGGTACTGTGCTTATGGTTGTTAACTGCTCGCTGTTTGCCTACGCGATAACGAGAAAACAGTTTTTATGGAAAAAATTCTTTTCCTTCTTCGCGATATTCACAATGCTGTTCGGCGGCGGAACGATTCCGTATTATCTCGTGGTAACGGGGTTAGGGCTTGACGACAGTCTGTTTGCCATAATTCTTCCGGGCGCGGTTTCGGCATGGAATATCATTCTGATGAAAAACTTCTTTTTAGGCATTCCCGATTCGCTTTGCGAAGCGGCTTCGATAGACGGCGCGGGTAATCTGTATATTCTTGTAAAAATAGTCGCTCCGCTGTCTTTCCCCGTTATCGCCTCGGTAATACTTTTTACCGCAGTCGGGTTCTGGAACAATTGGTTCGGACCGTTGCTGTTTATAAAAACGCAGGAAAAACAGCCTGCGCAAGCCATACTTCGCGCAATGCAGGATCAGTCGGGAATACTCAAAGATCCTTCGGGTAAACTTCCTACCGAAGCGATAAAGAACGCGGCTATTATCGTTACCACGCTGCCTATCGTTATCGTTTATCCGTTTTTGCAGAAATATTTTATCAACGGCGTTATCGTCGGCGCGGTCAAAGGCTGAAGTCGGCGTTGCATACTCTTTTATAAGGAGAAAATTTTATGAAAAAACTTTTGAAATCGATCACAGCCGCTTTCCTTGCGGCAACGACGCTTTTATGCGTTTCGTCGTGTAAGAAAAATCCCGCGGATTCGTCCACAGGCGATAAACCCACGACCACGATAAAGGTCATGATATCGTCCGACGAAATAAGCGCGGCAAGCGAAGATTCCGCAGTAAAAGCCGCTATCGAAAAGAAATTTTACGAAGATACGGGCGAAAAAATCAATCTGCAGGTGACGGTTTATACAAATAAAGACTTTACGACCGCCATGTCCACTCAGATGACCACCAAAAACTGGGACGCTGCAGTTGACTATATCGGGCAGGCGGGGATAGAAACGCTTATGTTCGAACAGAACGTCTGTCTCGATCTTGCCGATATGATAGACGAAGATTACCCCGAACTTAAAACTTTCTTCGGCGAAGAAGCGTTCGGCGCGGTTACCGATACTCTCGGAATCGTTTACGGTATTCCCAGTCTCAGCGAAACCAAAAATACCGGTCTTATGATCAGAAAAGACTATATGGAAGCGGTAGGTTACACCACCGAAGAAGGTCATAACGACGATCTCGGCGCGGTTAACGAAGCAGCCGGTACGAAGAAGAAAACCCTTGTTACTATAGCCGATTTTCAGGATATGATGCAGCGTATGGTTGCGCAGAATATCTGCAAATCGCCCCTTATCGGCATGCCCTGGGACGTCGAATCTATGATTACGGTAGGTCCGTTCGGCGAATCCAACTACGCTAACTACGCAAGAATAAACAACGAAGACGGCAGCCTTAAAGAAATCGTTCCCGGCAACCTTTCCGCGGCATATAAAGAATCGCTCCATTACGAATATTATTGGGAAAATACGGGACTTTGGGAAGCCGACAGTTACACCAAGCCCAAAACGAACAGACTTAACGATTATGTAAACGGAAACGGCGCGCTTTACGTCGTAGACCCCAAGGTCACCAATCTTATAAAGGTCAGCCGTCAGGTAAAAGCGCACAATCCGTCGGCAACGTTTACATTCCTTAACCCGCTTAAAGGCGTAGACTCTTCGGGCAACGCAACCGAAAAGAGCGGTTTCCATGAAAAACAGACGGCAGCCGACTGTCTTGCCATAAACAAATCCACCCCGAACGCCGACATGGTTCTTAAATACATTTCGTGGCTTACTTCTTCGCGTGAAAATTACGAACTTGCAAAATACGGCGTTAAAAACACGCACTGGATCGACGCGGGCGAAGGTTTTTACACCTATCCTACCGATAAAGCGGACAAATATGTTCTCGATCCCCCGTATTCGGGCATTTATTCGCTTATCGATCTCGACGCAAAATGGGGCAGAATTTACGGCGACTACACCGATGAAGAAAAAGGCTGGATAGACCTTTGCAAAAACGCTCCGCGTTACAAAAGCGCAACGGCAAACATGCTCTTCTTAGGTCTTGACGACGACACCGCGCTCAACCGCGACTCTGCGGGCAACTCCTTCTTCAACGACGTTACTTACGCCGCTTGGACGGGCGCAGCCGATTCTTACAAGACTTTCTCTTCGGCAGAACGCATTTACCGTAATACCGCGGCGACCTATATCAACTTCCTTACCGACAGATATAAAATTTACGCGCAACTTCGCGGAATAAAAACGGACGCTACAAAGTCCTGATTAACCGATAACGGGAGAATATCAGATGAAAAAGAAAATCATTGCAGGTTTGCTTTGCGCGGCTATGCTGACGGCAACGGCTTGCACAAAACCCGCCGATTCGTCGACGGGCGGCGTTAAAATTCCCGACGGCTACGTTCAGTATAACGTCGGGGAGTGGAACGGCAAAACCGTTCTCGGTTTCGGCGGACAACTCGATACGCATATTTACAAAAGAAATTTCGAAAACTACGACGCGTTTTCCGACGAAGAGTTGGCGGAACTTTATAAGCGCATAAAGGAAATGAATCTGCAGAACATAAGAACGCAGATCTTCCCCGAATGGTACGAACGCGCGAACGACAACGACGATTATAACTCTTTCGATTACGACAGCCCTAACGTTGACTTCAACTCTATCGAAATGACTCAGTTATACACCTTGCTCGATTTCTGCGAAGAAGCAAACGTTTCGGTCGACTTAAGTTTTTACGGCTGTAACTCGCTTTTCAGATCGCAGGACGGAAAGATTACCGGCAGTTGGCTGGGCGCGCCGTTTACAAAACATTGGGTTACCGCGCCTAAAGAAACGCTCGATTTCGACGGATATAACGAATACGCCGAATCTGTTTACGCATGCCTTAACTATATACTTAACGTCAAAAAGTATACATGCGTCAACGAGTTCAGCGTTTATCCCGAACCCAACCTTTCGTTCGTGCTTGCCGACGGAACCACGAGTTACTCGGGCTTTGTAAGGCTTTGCAAACTTATCGACTCTAAACTTAAGAAAGAAGGCATACGCGATAAAATCGCATTTTCGGGTCCCGCCGACGCGTCTACCACGGTAGTTCAGTTCGGTAAATATTTAAGATCGCTCGACGGCGTGCTTGACCGCGGAACCGTTTCCACCTACAGATATCCCGAAGACGAGCCGAACAAGACCTTTTACGATTACGGCGTGGCTATGAACGACATGTGTGAATCTACCGGCGTACCTTTCGGTCTTGCAGAATTCGGCAGTAAAAACACTTACGAAAACGACGACGACTATTACATTCATATGGATAGTTACGCCCGCGCGATGTTTATGGCACGTTACATGATAAACCTTGTGAACGCGGGACTCTCGAACATGAAAGTGTGGACTCTTAACGACGTCAATTACGGCGGTTACGTTATGGCGATGGGCTTGTGGAAGTTCCGTGACGAAAACTGGGAAGCCCGCCCGTGCTATTATTCGTGGTCGCTTATAACCAAGTATACCGACAAGGGCGCGAAAATTCACCCCGTTATGACCGAAGACGAAAATCTTTGCATGGTCGCTTTCGAACTTCCCGACGGAAGCTGGAGTTATATGATCGCAAACGATTCGACGGTTACAAAAAAAGTTTCGGTCGTGAACGGTTTGTCGGCGGCGGATATGAATTATTATCTTATGAGCGAATCGACGATCCCCGCAAACAGAGAAGTCAAGCCGATTTCTTCTTCTGCGGTTGTTAAAAAAGCCGACGGCGCGTATAACGTAGAAATTCCCGCAAACTCGTTCGTAGTTTTGTCGGATAAAAAATAATCGATTATGAAAAAAAGAATTATTGCCTTTATGGCGTGCGCGGTATTGCTGTTTTCGGCTTGCACGGGCGGCGGAAGTTCGAGTAAACCCGATTCTTCCGATTCGTCTTCGGGTACGGTTATAGAAAACGGTTACGACGTATATACCGTAGGCGACTCAAACGGAAAATTTTTGCAAGGTTTCGGCGCACAGTTCGATTCGCATTATTTCACTTCGCAAACGTCCGATATGACCGAAACGGAAATAGCGGAACTGTTTTCGAGATGTAAAAAAATGAATCTGCAGAATATAAGAACACAGATTTTTCCCGAATGGTACGAACGCGCCAACGATAACGACGATTATAACTTTTTCGACTATGACAGCCCGAACGTAGATTTTAATTCGGCTGAAATGCAAGCCCTTTACCGCGTGCTTGATTTCTGCGAAGAAAACGGCGTGGTGGTCGACCTTAGTTTTTACGGCTGTCAGTCCACGTTTATGTCTAAGGACGGAAAGGTGTCGGGGAGTTGGCTGGGTAACAAATACGTCAACCACTGGATAACCGCGCCGCGGCTTAAAAACGACGACGGCAGCGAATTCCTCGGTTACGAAGAGTTTGCCGAGTCCGTTTACGCCGCTCTCAATTATCTTAAAAAGGTAAAAAATTATACCTGCATAAAAGAATTCAGTATTTTTCCCGAGCCTAATCTTTCGTTTGTCGACGAAAACGGGGTATCCACCGAAGACGGCGGCGGATGGAGTTACGTTGCGCCCGGGTTTATAGAACTTTGCAAGATCGTAGATGCAAAACTCAAAAAGGAAAATGCAAGAGATCTCGCTATGTTCGTAGGTCCTGCGGACGCGTCCACAACGCTTAAAAACTATCGCCGTTACACGGTTGACCTTAAGGGCGTTGTCGATAAGTACACGGGGTCCACCTATCGTTTTTATAACGATACCGACAACAAGACCATTTCCGACTATGCCGAAGCGGTGGCGGGCTATGCCAAAGAAGCGGGCTGCGATTACGGTTTGAGCGAATTCGGCACCAAGTCCGACACAATGACCGATCAGGAAGCGCAGGCGGCTATAGACAGTTTCGAACGCGCCACTTGGATAGGTCGCTACGCGATTAACTTTGTCAACGCGGGGCTTACCGATATGAAGCTTTGGATTCTTGCCGACGTGCATTACGGCTCGTCGATGATGCCTATGGGCTTGTGGAAGTTCAGAGATAACGACTGGGAAGCGAGACCGCAGTACTACACTTGGTCGCTCATTATGAAATACACCGAAATCGGCGCAGAAATATATCCCGTAAAATCGGAAGATCCCGCAGTTTGCATGACGGCGTTCTGTATGCCCGATGCAAAATGGTCGTATCTTATGGTCAACGATTCCGACTCGGTTAAAAAGGTTGCTATAGTGAACCATTCTTCTTACGCTCCGTCAGAAATGGATTATTACGAAGTGAGCAGAGAAGTGCTCGATCAGATCAATAAAAAGCGAGTAGAGCCGCTTGGCAGTGCAGACTATCTGATGGCTAAGAAAAACGTGATTTACGTCGATATAAAGCCGCATAGTTTCGTTCTGCTTTCGGACAGCGCGGGTTATTAAGAATTATTAAATTAAAACTACGGCGGACAATTTATTTATTATTCGCCGTAGGCGATTATAAGGGCAAACATATGATAGAAAAACAAAACGATCTTATCATTTTAACAACGCCGAACACTGAATTTATTTTAAGAGAGTACGAATACGGCACCGAAATTTTGTACTACGGAAAAAGGCTGAAAAACATTAAGGGAATAGAAGTAAGCAGTCTTATAAACAGGCGCGTCGCGTATACGTCTACCAACAATTACTCAGCCTATAGCACCGTTATCTCGTATTTCGGCGACGGAAACGATAACGAACCTTTTTTGAAAATAGTTAACGCAAACGGCAATTTTACCAATAAATTTTCCTATCGCGGCTGCGATATCGGCGATTATAAAATTCTTGACGACAAACTTCCGCAGGCGTATGACGGCGAAAAAACGCTTACACTTGTTTATCGGGACGACGCGCATAAAATAAGGGTCAATCTGTATATTTCGACCTTTTCAAATAGCGACGTTCTCGCTTTTTCGTCAGAAGTAATAAATCTCGGCGACGGCGTTATATATGTCGACGGACTTTCGAGCGTGCAACTGGAATTCGACGGCGAGAAAAATTTTGTTTATTCGTTCGACGGCGCGTGGGGCAGAGAGCGGCATACGGGCAGAACCGAAGTTTCGCGCGGAACGTTCGTTATCGATTCCAAAAACGGCTCGAGTTCCAACAAGCATAATCCGTTCACCGTGGCGTATAACGAACGGCTCGGAAGATATCTGGCGTTCAACCCCGTATGGTCGGGTAATCATAAGTTCGTAACCGACGTTTCTCCGCTCGGTCAGACAAGGTTTTTGGCGGGCTTAAGCGACTTTATGCTGCATTATCCGCTTAAAAATGGCGAAAGATTCGTCGCTCCGCAAACGATAGTGGCAAACTGTAAAACGTTTGAAGAAATATCGGCCGGTATGCACGATTTCGTAAAGAAGCATATCGTGCCTGAAAGGTTTTTGAATAAAGAACGCCCCGTTCTTCTCAACAACTGGGAAGCGACCTATTTCGATTTTAACGGCGAAAAACTAAGAAGCCTTATTGATACGGCAAAAGAAGTCGGAATCGAACTCTTCGTGCTTGACGACGGGTGGTTCGGCGGTCGCAGCGACGACCATTCAAGCCTTGGCGACTGGACGGATAACGAAAGTAAAACGGGCGGGCTCGCGTCTCTTGCCGATTACGCAAGAAAAAAAGGCTTGGGCTTTGGCATTTGGGTAGAACCCGAAATGATTTCGAAAGACAGCGATTTATATCGCGCGCACCCCGAATACGCAATGCGGCTGAATGAAGCCGAACCTATCGAAATGCGCTGGCAACTCATGCTCGACCTTTGCAACGACGAAGTTGCCGATTATGTTATAAACGCGCTTATAAAAGTGTTTGACAAGTGTAAACCCGATTATGTAAAATGGGACTGCAACCGCGTTATGACCGATATCGGCGGAACGGGAACATATTACGGACGATATTTTTACGATTATTACGTCAATCTTTACCGCATATTGAAGACCGTGACCGAAAGATATCCCGACGCGATTTTCGAAGGTTGCGCTTCGGGCGGAAACCGATTCGATTTGGGAATACTCGCGTTTATGCCGCAAATCTGGGCAAGCGACGACACCGATGCAAGGGAACGGCTCGAAATTCAGGCGGGAACGCTCGCCGCATATCCGCAAAATACCATGGGCGCGCACGTTTCGGCTTCGCCAAACCATCAGACGGGCAATCATACCCCGCTAACCGAAAGATTTATCGTTGCCGTAAACGGCGCGTTCGGGTATGAATTGGATCTTGCCAAACTGTCGGCTGACGAAATATCCGCAATAAAAAGGCAGATTAAGTTCTATAAAGAACACAGAAAGACCTTGCAGTTCGGCGATTGCTCGGTTATTGCCAACGACGAAGAAAAATACGTTACCGCTACTTTTTCGGAAGATAAAAAAGAGTGTATCGTTTCGGTGGTTTTCAAAAACAGACGGCTTAACGCCATAAAGCCAAAAATAAGGCTGAATGGTTTCGACGACAACGCCGTTTACCGCGCAACCGTGTTTGAAAGGGACGAAACTTTCACCGCATCGGGCGAAGTATTGAATAATTGCGAACTCGATTTATTTAACCTTGCAAACGGAAATTCAACCAACGCGGTATCAGGATTTTTGCTTTGCCTAACAAAAATTTAACAAGGATATTAACCGATTATGATGAAAAAACGTTTCAGAATTTACGCGCTGATTATAGCCGTATGCTTCTTGTCGATAAGTTTTATCGGTTGCGGCGGCGAGTCTGCGGGCTACAAAGTAGTTCTGCAAAAAATCGACGCCGAATTCGATTTCCATACCGATTTTCAGAAAGCCTATCTCGAAGACCATTATTCTGTAATAGGTCTTTATGCAAACGGTAAGGCGGAAAAGAGCATTCCCGAAGCGCTTGGAATCGGCTGGTCTGCAAAGGCGACGGGCGGAATGACTGAAAAAATTTCGGGCTACACCGTAAAACTCGGCACTGATAAAAAGTTTACAAAAAATGTCCGCGAATACCGCACAAGCGAAACTTTTGCAGACGTTTACAATCTTATGTCGGGTTATACCTATTATTGCGCGGTCGAAGCCGAAACCGAAAGCGGAAAAACGTATCTTTCCGAAACGTCGACGTTCAGAACGACCGCAAACGCCCCGCGTAATCTTTATATAGAAGGCGTTACCAACATGCGCGACCTTGGCGGCTGGCAGACCGAATCGGGCGTAAAAGTCAAGCAAGGGCTCCTTTACCGTTGCGGCAGACTTAACGAAAGCAACACTTCTCAAATTAAAGTCGAAATTACCGAAAACGGCAAAAAAGAAATGCTCGATTATCTCGGAATCACAACTGAAATCGATCTTCGTCTGGTCAAAAATAACGAAGTCGGCGGGCTTACCGATACAAGTCCTTTGGGTGAAAGCGTCAACTATGTTCAATGCCCTATGAACTATAACGTTTCCAATTACATTACGGGCAACGCCGAAGAACTCGTTAAGGTGTTTGAAATTCTTTCGGATATAGATAACTATCCTATAATTTATCATTGCAATATCGGCACCGACCGCACGGGAATGATTTCCTTTCTCGTAAACGGACTTCTCGGCGTCGACGAAGAAGATTTATACCGCGACTTTTTATTCTCCAACTTCGGAAATATCGGCGGCTCCCGCAGTATTTCGAATATTCAGAATAACTATCTTAACTATGTGCAGTCGTTCGACGGCGATAAGCTGAGCGATAAAATCTACCGCTGTCTTGTCGCAAACGGCGTTCCGAGCGAAAATCTCGACGAAATAATGAATATCATGCTTTGATTTAATTGAATATATAAAACCCCGCTATATGCCGTTAATCGACTTATAGCGGGGTTTTTGTTTTATTTTTTATCTTTTTTATTGTTTATTATAATGATTGTAATCAGCAATAAAAAATGTAAAAATGTGTGTCATAACTTTCTTGAAAAACGAAAAAAGTGCGGTATTATAACTTGCGTGGAGCGAAGGAACGGAAGACAAAGGGGGTAAGAGATTTGATAATCGGGAGAATCGATGGACAGCAAAATTGTTGAAAAAATTCGCGACGCGCTTATTAAACGGGCAGTCGGGTACGATACCGAAGAAACTGTCGAAGAGTATTCCGGCAGCGGCGACGACATTACGATGGTTCGCAAAAAAATAACGCGCAAAAACGTACCGCCCGATATTTCCGCGGCGAAATTATTGCTTGAAGAATCGGGCGAAGACGATTATTCTTTAATGACGGACGAGCAACTTGAAGAAGAAAAACAGCGATTGCTTAAAATGTTGAAAGATTCCAAGGAAACGGGGAGAAAAGGCAAAAGTGAAGATAGTAAAAAACGAGTATAAAACCGTTTGCGACGTAAAAGGTTGCGACCGCGTTGCCGAATATCGGTTGATTATGGACGTCGGCGACGAAGAGCAGATGTGTATTTGTTCGGGTTGTTTAAGGGATTTTTATCACGAAGCAGCCCAAAAAATCAAGGCGGAGGGAAAGAAAAATGCAAAAAAAGACGGAGTCTGAAAACAGTTTGCAAAATAACGGCGCCGGTAAAATTTCGGCTGAAAAAGAAAGCAAACAACAAAAAAACGGCTCGGACGTAGAATCGGCAATTGACGAAAACCGATTGCTTGCCAAAGAAGTTACCGAAGATTACGAGCGCAGGCGCGAAGAACGGCGCACGTTCGAGCAACAGTGGAAACTTAACCTGAATTATCTTATGGGCAATCAATACGCCGAAATCGCGCCTACGGGCGATATCGACGAAGAAGAAAAAGATTATTTCTGGCAGGGCCGCAACGTTTACAATCATATCGCGCCCATTGTAGAAACAAGAATCGCCAAGCTTGCAAGGGTTCGTCCTACTATGTCGGTAAGGGCATCGGGTGAAGACGAGCGCGACCTTAAATCCGCAAAAATGGCAAGCGCACTTTTAGCGTCTACCTTTTCGCGGCTCGAAATGAGCGATATTATTTATAAAGCGACCTTGTGGAGCGAATCGCTCGGCACTGCGTTTTATAAAGTTACATGGGATTACGAAAGCGGCAAAAAGATAGGCGGCGCGGATGGCGGCAAGCCCGTTTACGAAGGCGACGTCAGGGTAGAAGCGTTATCGCCTTTCGATATTTATCCCGAAAGTTTGTTCCGCGAAGATATCGAAGACCAGAAAAGTATCATTCATGCCCGCGCCATGCACGTTGACGACGTAGCGGCGTTATATGGCAAAAGAATCGTCGGTGCCGATGTTGACGTTTTTACGCTCGAAAAAAACACCTGCGGCAGTAACGGTTTTTTCACCAAACGAATAACCGGCGGCACGATGCACGACAGCGTTGTCGTTATAGAGCGTTACGAAAAACCGAGCGAAAAGTATCCCAACGGGCGAGTGGTTACGGTTGCCGCGGGCGAAGTCCTTGCCGTGCGTGAACTGCCGTATATCAACGGCGAAGAAGGCAGAAGAATTTTTCCCTTCGTTCGACAGATTTCCATAAATCAGGCGGGGTGTTTTTTCGGAGTCAGCGTTATAGACAGGCTTATCCCTTTGCAGCGCGCATACAACGCCGTAAAAAACCGCAAGCACGAGTATCTTAACAGAGTAAGTATGGGCGTGGTTACGGTCGAAGACGGCTCGATCGATGCCGACGCGCTTGCCGAAGACGGGCTTTCGCCCGGCAAAGTACTTGTTTACAGGCAGGGTTCCACGCCGCCGCGCTTTATGACTTCCGCAAGCGTTCCGCCCGATTTCACCTATGAAGAAACGCGGCTCGAACAGGAATTTATCAACGTCAGCGGCGTAAGCGAGTTTTCGAGAAATTCCGACGTGCTGTCCGCTAACGTAAGCGGCGTTGCGCTCGAACTTATGGTAGAGCAGGACGAAACCCGTCTTACAACGTCCGCCGAAAACGTTCGCCGCGCCGTAAGGCTTATCGGTCGGCAGATAATACGTTTGTTCCGTCAGTATGCAAAGCCCGCAAGAATGATGCGGGTTGCGGGGCGCGGGAACTCGGTCGAACTCTATTATTTCAATTCGGACGATTTAACGAGCGACGACGTGGTGTTCGATACCGAAAACGAACTTTCTTCAAGCCCCGCACAGAAAAAGAGCGCGGTTTACGATATGTTAAAAGCGGGTTTGCTTTCCGACGACGACGGAAACATGAATCAGCGCACCAAGGCGAAAATACTCGAACTGTTGGGCTTCGGCACGTTATCGGGAGCGCAGGACATTACGAACCTGCACATAGATAAGGCTCAGCGCGAAAATATCGGCTTTTTAACCGACGATTTCGAGCCGGAAGAATTCGACGATCATTCGGTGCATATAACCGAGCATACAAGATTTTTGCTTTCGGAAGATTTCGACGGCAAAGACAAAATCAAAAACAAAATTTTGGCGCATCTTCGCAAGCACAAGTCAATGCTTGCGGAAGTGGCAGGGGGAAATGAAAATGAAAAAAGATAAAATCGCTCTTTCTGACGCGGGCGGAAAAGAGATTGCGGACGAAAAGGAACAAAGCGCAACGCAACCGGTTGAAATTGCGCTCTCTCTCGGCGGAAAATTTGCCGACGCTCAATCTCTTTTGAAAGCGTACAATCAACTGGAGTCGGAATTTACCAAACGCAGTCAGCGACTTCGGGAGTTGGAAAGGGAAAATGCCGAACTGAAACAAGAACAATCGCAAACGGGTGCCGAATCGAAAGTCGTACAAGATGAAACGGGGAGTGCGGCGGAAGAAAGGATCGAAGCGGACTCTTGTTCGGTCGGCGAAGACGGACGCATCGCCCGTGAAGCCGAACGCTTTCTGAAAGACAATCCCGAAGCAAGACTTTATGCCGAAGAGATTGTCCAAAAAGCCGAGCAGGCAGGCGAAGCTGAGAGCGGTTTTCTTGACCGCGCGTATATCGCCGTGCTTAAAGATTTGCTTGAAAACGAGCGCAAAAAGGTGAACGACGAGTTTATTTTAGAGCGTGCGTTAAACACCAAATCCGTGCGCGACGAAATCATACGCGGATATCTGGCGGACGTTTACGCCGCCAAGGGCGAAAGGCTTCTTGCGGGGGCGAGCGGAGTATCCGTTGTTGCGCCGCCCGTCAAGCCTTCGTCTATTGCCGAAGCCGGTAAAATGGCGGTTTCGGTTTTAAGAAAAAAATGATAAGGAGAAAAATATGGTAACAATGAACAGTGCGGATAACGCGCTTAAATCACTCTATCTCGGAGTCGTTTCCGAGCAACTCAACACCGCAGTCAACCCTTTGCTCGCAAAGATCAAGCAGACCACGCAGGACGTGTGGGGTAAAGAAATCCGCCGTCTTGCGCAGTACGGAATAAACGGCGGTATCGGCGCGGGTACCGAAGACGGAACTCTTCCCGCGGCGGCAGGCAATAACTACGATCAGTTCGTGCTTACCCTTAAAAACCTTTACGGTACTATAGAAATTTCAGATAAAGCCGTCCGCGCGTCCGAAAACAACGTCGGCGCGTTCGTCAACCTGCTTAACGCCGAAATGGAAGGTCTGCTCAAAGCGTCTTCTTTCAACTTCGGCAGAATGCTTTTCGGCGACGGCAACGGCACGCTCGGTAAAGTAAGCGAAATTGCCGAAGACGGCACCATTACGCTCGACAGCGTTAAAAACGTAGTCGAAGGTATGGTTATCGATTTTCTGTCTTCCGCAGGCGCGGCTATAAGCGGCGCGGCGGGCAGACGTATAACCGGAGTCGACAGAGCGAACAAAACAATAACCGTATCGGGTACCGCGCTTACTTCCACAACCGTTCCCGCAAACAGCATTATCACCGTTCAGAATTCTTACGGCAAAGAAATCACCGGTCTTAAGGCTATTTTCTCGAGTACGGGAAGTATTTACGGACTTGATCGCGCAACGCACAAATGGCTTATTCCGCACATGAAGAGCAACGTCGGCACCATTACCGAAACGGTCATTCAGGAAGCCATCGACACGCTCGAAGAAAACGCGGGTAGCAGAGTTAACTTCATCGTTTGTTCGTCGGGCGTAAAACGCGCTTATCAGAAAGCCCTTGCCGCTTACAAGCGTAACATCGACGTTATGGAACTCAAGGGCGGTTATAAAGCTTTGTCTTATAACGGCATACCCGTCGTTTCCGACAGATTCTGCCCCGACGGCACTATGTACCTGCTCAACACCGACGACTTTGCGCTTCATCAGCTGTGCGACTGGAAGTGGCTCGAAGGCGAAGACGGCAGAGTTATCAAACAGGTTGCAAACAAACCCGTTTACTCCGCAACTCTCGTCAAATACGCCGACCTTATCTGCACAAGACCTTGCGGTCAGGCTATGCTTTCGGGTATTACCGAAGCCTGATAAATGTCGCGCCTTCGTGGTAATTTTTTACCACGAAGATTTTGTGCGGAGCAGAACGGAAATCGGCGTATCGTGAACGGTGCGCGCAAAAAACAAAACTGACAGGAGAAAAATATGACGGTTAAAGAAGTGTTGTGCGAAGCGGCAAAACTTGTCGGCGAAAGCGACGTTTATAATTATCTGTCCGATAAAATTCCCGACGATACGGCATATTGCGAAGAAGGGGCGGAGCTTATAAAACATTGTTACGACGTGATAATCGACGAACTCGCATGCGAATATCTGCCGCTTAAAGACAAGTGCGCGTTTGCCGCAACAGACGGAAAAGTTATGTATTCGTCGTTCGTAAAAAAGCCCGTAAGAATAAATTCCGTTTATGACGAAAACGGTAAAAAATTACCCTATAAGGCGTTTATCGACCATTTGAGCGTAACTGCGGAAAAGGTTATAATAGAATACGATTTCAAACCGGGCGTTCAGAATATTACCGACGAAGCTTTTTATGCCGACGGAATAATCGGTGAACATGTACTTGCTTACGGCGTCGCTACGGAATATTGCACCGAGCGCGGAAGGATAACCGACGCCGAAATCTGGGCTTCAAAATACAACGCCGCGCTTAAAGCAAGGCTTGCCGAAAAAAGACAGCTTAAAATAAAAGCGGGAAGATGGTGCTGATATGTTTTACGCAAAGAAAAACGCTATAGGCTCTGTTCGCCGCGCAAAGGTAACGATAAGGGATTTTTCTGGCGGAGTAAACGGCAGAAAGGACGAAGAAAATCTGTCCGTCGGCGAGTGCGCTTTTTCGTATAATTTCAGATACGACGGCGGCACGCTCAAAGACGGCGGCGGCGTTAAAAAAGCCGATTTTGGAATAAGTCCGCTGTTTGCCGAAAACACCACGCCCACGCGCCTGTACTTTTATAAAAAGTATAACTCGACGAGCGGAAAATACGAAGAATACCTTATGGTATACTGCACCGACGGCTTTATTTACAAGGCGGGCGAAACCGACGCAACTTTTACAAAAGTAGATGACCTTAAGTTTACTGCCGCGCCTTACGCCGTAGAATACAACTACAAAAGCGACGACGTTATGATTTTTTCCGCGGGCAGTGCGCTTAAAATTTACGACGGAGAAAACGTTACCGATGCCGAAGACGTGCCGAGCATAACGTCTATGTGCGTTCATTCCGAAAGACTTTTCGCTACCGAAAGCGGAACAAAAACTTCGCTCTGGTTTTCCGACGACTTCGATCCGCTTAACTGGAAAGTTTCTCTTGACGAAGCGGGGTTTATCGATATACGCGAAGGTGCGGGCAGTCTGCTTAAAGTGCTGTCTTTCGGCGGGTATGTTTACGTTTTTGCAAACTACGGTATTGTAAGAGTTTTGGCAAGCGGCGATCAGACCGAGTTTTCGGTCGACGGAATAGCCGCTTCGTCGGGCAGAATTTACGGCGAAAGCATAGCTATAAGCGGCGACAGAATTATTTATCTTGCCGAAGACGGTTTTTATTCCTTTTCTGGCGGAACGCCGGCGCGCATTATGACTAAACTCGACGGCAAACTCGAAAATGTAGATAATTCCGACGCGAAAGGCGGTTATTTCAACGGCGAATATTACTGTAAAATGTACATGCGCGGCGATTCGGGGGTATGCGAAGTTATAGTGCGGTACGATATCCATAACGGCAATATCGCTATAATTAAGGGCTCGGACGTAAAAGATTTTATCGTTGCGGGCGGCGAAAGCAAGGCGAGAATGTTGTTTCTGGTAAAGGGCATAAACACCGCGGGAACGCTTTCCGAGCACGCCGAGAATTTTTCAAAGCCCCTTAACAAGCATTGGGTGAGCGGCAAAAGCGACCTTGGTAAGACCGATAAAAAATGCGTTACCGCGCTGTCTTTAAGAACGGTTACAGATATCGACGTTACGGTCAGAAGTGAGCGCGGAAGTCGATTATTGCACTTTTTCGGCAGCAAAGAACGGCAGAAAAAGGCGGTAGGGCTTAAGGGCGATACCTTCACTTTTTCAATAGATTGTCATGTGCCGGGCGCGCGGATTTCCGCCGTCGAAATAGAATACGAATACTGATTTAATTAAGGCGAAAAAATGTTTAACGACGAAATAAAAATAACCGAACTCGAAAAAAGAATATCGCTGCTCGAAAAAACTGCGGGTCGCGGCGGTTACAACTATTATCGCGCTACGAAAGAAGAAAAAACCAAAGATACGCTGCAAACGTTTACTTTCGGGCTTATAGCAACGGCAGACTCCTGCGCCGATTTTAAGCTGAACGTAGTTACCGATTGCGCGGACTATAACATAGCGGTATTTGTCGACGGTTCGGTCGCGTTTACGGGTTGGGGCGTTAAGAATAAAGAATTTGAATTTATGGTGCCGCTTAAATCGGGCGAAAAAACTTTTACGGTCAAAATCTCGTCAGAAACGGAATTTAACGTAAAGTCGTTAACCTTGTCCGCGGCGGGCTGTCTCGACTATTGCAATAAAGAGTGTTTCGTTACCGTTCTTAATACCGAATTGCACAGCACAATCTGCTATGTTTACGACGGCGAAATGCTTATTAAAGAATATATAGACGGGTTTATGCAGACCGTAACGCAAAAACACAACGTCAGGTGCGCGACCGTCTGCAATCTCGGCGACTATATCGCGATAGTTTATGTCGACTCGTCCGGAACGCTTAAAACAGAACTGCTCAGCGCGCAGAATTATCTGTACTCGAGCGACTGCACGATAGACAGCGGCGTTACTTCGGTATGCGCTTTTTCGGGTTCGCCCGCCGTTATTTACGCCGTCAAAGGCAACCGGGTATATCGTTATACGTTAACCGCCGACCTTAATTTTACTTCGGAAAAGACAAACCACGTCGCATGGCGCGTTTCGTGCGATCCTGCCGTTCCCGAATATATCATAGCGACCGATTTTTACGGTAACGGAAAAATAATAAATATCGGATGATCCGACTTTTCTCAAGGGGGTAACTATGGTTAAAAGAACGCAGTCGATGCGGATAGAATCAAGCGACGGAAAGGTTTATGTCGTAAGACGAAGAAAAAACGGAAATTTGGGCGAAAGCGAAGTGTCGGGCGGCGTGTCTGCCGCCCCGCATTTTGCCGCCGACGACGCGGTGCGACTTTACGACGGAAAAACTCTTGCGGTAATAAAAGGCAATCTATTCGTGTTCGATAAAGACGCCGTTCCGAATTCTTAAAAACATCAAAAAGCGGGCTATAAGTCCGTTATCAACTAAAAACATCTGCCTTTAGCGGCGGAAACGGGAGAAAAATATGAGATATAAAATGCCGATAACGGCGGAAGATTTCACTCGTGCAAACACAAAAAAGAAAAGCGGTGAAGAAAAAAATCAACTCAACGAAGAGTTGAAAGAATTAAGCAAACTTGCGTCAAACGCCGTAACCGAAGCGGTTCGCAAAGAATACGGCGCGGAGTACATGAAAACGGACGACCGCTCCGACGAAGATTTACAGCAGATCGCGCAGGAAAAAGCGACTAAAAAAATCGAAGACGAAAACAAAGAATTGACCGATAAAACCAACGAAAACATCACCGAGCTTAACGAAAAAGCGGCTGAGAAAAACAAAAATTACGAAGAAGAAAAGGCGCAGATCGAAAACAGGTACGATTCGGCAAAACAAAGTGCGTCCGACGAAGCGTTGAAAAGGGGCATGGGCAGAAGTTCTATGATAGTCAATCTCTTAAAAGAGTACGACGCCGACAAAACGGATAAACTCGTACAAAAAGACAGCGAAGCAAAGTCTGTTTTAGAAAAAATCAACGGAGAAATAGCCGACCTTAACGCCAAATTAGAAAAATCGCTTAAAAATACCGATATGCGAACTGCATTCGAACTCAACGAGCGTCTTACCGAACTTAAAAGCGAACGCGACAAAGCCAACGAGCAGGCGCTGAAATACAATAACGAATTGAAAGGAAAACTTGCAAGTTTCAGAAAGCAACTCGAAAGCAGCGATACAAAAAAACAACTTATTTCCGAAGCCAAAAATCAAAGCAAGGCGTATTACGATCAGATGCTTAAAAAGATTATAGCGTACTATTCAAATATGCCCGCCGATGAAATAAAAGACGATTTCGAAAACGGCGATTACGCTTCGCTTTTATCGCCCGCCGCATATAAAAAGTTAAAAACGTATATAGAAAGCAAGTAAAAGTAAACGCCTGCCATATCGGTTAAAAGCGCGTCAAAAACGACTGTAAAATTTTCAAAAGTGGGGCTATAGCACCGTTTTCGGCTATTTTGTACTGCTAAAATTTAATAAAACTAATTACAGCGACCGCCTGAAATCAAAGACGGTCGTTTTTTATTGCCGTGTTTTATCGCCGTTTATATTGTGGCTTTCATTGCGTTTTATATCTTAAAAAACTTGCATATACTATAAGGGAATAAATTATATAATGGATTTCAAAGAAGAAATAGCCGCCGCGGGTAAATTTGCCGAAGCGTTTTCCATAGAGTTTTCGAGCATGGGCGGATATGTTACGGGTGTAAAAAGCATTATTTCTTTTGAAAAAGACAGGCTGGTATTCGCCGTCGGAAAAAACAAACTTGTGGAAATTAAAGGCGAGAATCTTTGCGTTAAAGGCTACATCGCGGGCGACGTAAGTTTTTCGGGCATAATAAGCGGCGCGGAGATCAAAAAGTTATGAAATTTCTTTGTTTTACCTATCTTGCCGAAGGTCGCAACCGTTCCACGGTGATCAACAGGCTGAACAGGGCGGGAGTGGGCATTCTTCGCATGCGTATAATAGATGAAAAACACACCGAAATTACTATATCGCATAAAGACCGCGAAAAATATTTTGCAATTTGCAAAAACATGTGGTATAATCATATAATAAAAACAAGTGGTTTTGCCGCGCCGTTGTATAAATTATGGCAAAAACCATGGCAAGCGGCGGGCGCGCTGGTCTTTGCCGCTCTTGTGTTTTTCGGCAGTAATCTGTATGCGGGTACCGAATATCGCGGCGACGCGCTTATTTTCCGCGCCGAAGTAGAGCGCGCGTTCGAAGAATCGGGAATTACTCTCCACGGTTTTTTTAACGAAAGCAAACTTGAAAGCGCAAAAAAACTACTTGAAGAAAGGCTTAAATTATCGTTTATAAAAATAGATAAGTCGGGCAATAGGGCGATTATCACCGTATATTCGTCGGAAGACGGCAGCAAAAAACTGATTTCGTCCGATATTGACGTAGTGGCAAGCGACGATTGCGAGATCTTAAAAATTACGGCGTATTCGGGAACCGCGCTTGTGTCGGACGGCGAAAAGGTTGCAAAAGGTCAGACGCTTATTGCCGCTTACGAAGTATTAAAAGACGGCTCGACCGTGCCTTGTCGCGTTACCGGTTACATTACGGCAAAGTATGCTTTTTCATATCGGTACGAGTGTGTTTTCGATCCCGACGAAACCGCGGTAAAGAACGCTCTTGCCTGCGCTCGTTTCGCGCTCGGCGATTACACGGTAATCGGACAGGAAACAAAAATTGAAGAAAAATGCGTAATCGTTACGTTGTATTACGAAAAATTACTTTTCGGCAACGAAGTTTTCGGAGGATAACTATTTGCAGGATTTTGTGCGAAAAATTGAAATAACCGATTTGTCCGAACTGTCGGCTCTCGTCGGTACTTTTGACGAAAATCTCGAACTTATTTCGGCTGAAACGGGCGCGGAGGTAAAAGCGTTCGGCGGCGAAATAACCGTTTCGGGCGACGATGAAGACAAGGTTGAATTCTGTGTTAAAGTCATAAATAAATTGCTCGATATAGTAAGAAGCGGCGAACCGCTCGACAAAAGCCGGATACTGTACTGCGCCGAACTTGTAAACGAAGGCAATGCCGACGGCGTAGAAAAGGTCATGAACGGAGTAATCGCCGTTACCGCCCGCGGCAAACAGATAAAATACAAAACGCTCGGGCAAAAAAAGTATATCGACGCAATAAGAAATTCGCAGGTGACTTTTGCAGTAGGTCCCGCAGGCACGGGCAAAACCTATCTTGCGGTCGCAATGGCTGTTTCGGCGTATAAAAATAAAGAGATAGAAAAAATCATTCTTACCCGCCCCGCGGTAGAAGCGGGCGAAAGGCTGGGCTTTTTACCGGGCGATCTTCAGTCTAAAGTCGACCCGTATCTGCGCCCGCTGTACGACGCTTTGCAAGAAATGTTAGGTCCCGAAACCTATCAGAAGCTTATGGAACGCGGTTCTATAGAAATCGCGCCGCTCGCATACATGCGCGGAAGAACTTTGTCCGACGCGTTCATTATTTTAGATGAAGCGCAGAACACCACGCGCGAGCAGATGAAGATGTTCTTAACCCGAATGGGCGAAGGCAGTAAAATGGTAATCACGGGCGACGTAACGCAGATCGACCTTCCCGACGGAAAGGCGAGCGGTCTTAAACACGCCGTGCGCGTACTCAATAACGTAGAAGGAATAAAAACCATCGAACTCGGTCATAAAGACGTCGTTCGTCATCCGCTGGTAATGCGCATCATAAAGGCTTATACCGAAGACGAGCGCAAGCGCGAAGAAAAGAAAAAGGCTGAAACCGAAAACAAACGGTAAAACAAAAACCGAAAAACCGCGTACAAGCGCACGGCTTGAAACCAACGAAACTAACGGCTGAAACAATCGGTAATTTTTCGGGGAACGGAGATACAGGAACGGAGACACTATGGAATACAATCAGAACAAAAGCGATATCGGCGAAGTAATCGATACCGAAGACGTCACAAAAGACGTCGATAAAGAACTAAAGAAGAAAAAAGCCAAAGAAGAATGGCTTAAGCGCAAAAAAAGTCCGATCATGAAAGGTTGGACGGGGCGCGATTTCGCGCGGACGATAATTCAGTTCGTGCTGCACTCGCTTATTTTCTGCGGGTTGTTAGTGCTTGCGGTTTTTGCAAACGAAGGCAGCATAAGCGGTTTTACGTCATACTTTAAGGACTTGCCCAAACTAAGGAACTTCTTGTTTGTCTGTCTTTCGATATTCTTCATGTCGGGCGTAATCTATCTGTTCTACTTTTTCGAGCAGAACACCTTCATGAAAGAGACGAAAAACATTTTCATGTTATTTTCCATAGTCGGGTTATCGCTCATTCTGTGCTTTCTCGTGGGTAAATATTTCAGCGTGTATGCAAGACCGACGGCGTTTTGCGGACTGATGATCCTTCTTCTTGTCAACAGACGTTCGGCGGTTATAACAAACTTCGTGTTCACGCTGCTTTTGTTCGTGCTTGACGGTATTACGATCGGTTATGCGGCTGGGTATCAGACGGTTATCATCGGTCTTACCACGAGCATTCTCGCAATCTACCTTGTATCGTACGTTTCTTCGCGCATCAAAGTATTCTTTATGGGCTTCGTTATCTCGATCCCCATTATCGTCTGCATATGGTTCCTTAAATTGAACTCTATGTCCGACATTCTGCGCCTTACGGGCTACGGGCTTACGTCGGGCGTGTCGTCGGTTATTTTAATGATGGCTATTCTGCCGTTTTACGAAAAGTTCTTCAACGTCGTTACCAACTACAGACTTGCCGAAATTACCGACCACAAGTATCCGCCTATCAAACGACTTATCGACGAAGCGAACGGTACCTTTAACCACTCGCTTACAGTTTCAACTTTGGCAGAGTCTTGCGCTACGGCTATCGGCGAAAATGCTTTGCTTGCCCGTGCCGCGGCATATTATCACGATATCGGTAAGTTAAAACAGCCCGAATATTTTTCAGAAAACCAGAAAGATTTCAACCCGCACAGCGAACTTTCGCCGGAACTATCCACCGATATTATTCGTTCGCACGCGCACGACGGGGCAATGTACATTAACAAATATCATCTGCCCAAAATTCTTGCCGACGTTGCCGAACAGCATCACGGCACGCTGCTTATCAGATATTTCTATTCGGAAGCGTCTAAATATACAGAAGAAAAACTTCGCGAAAAAGACTTCTCTTACCCCGGACCCATTCCGCAGACCAAAATCGCCGCTATTATCATGATTTGCGACGGCTGCGAAGCGGCTGTGCGTTCGCTGTCCGACCGTTCGCGCTCAAGCGTTGCTAAAATGGTTCAGGCTATTATAGACGAACGTCTTATCAGGTTCCGTCAGTTCGACGATTGCGATATCACTATCAGAGAACTCGACATTATCCGCGATACCATAACTCAGTGTCTCGGCGGCGTTTATCACGACCGTATCAAATATCCCGAACTCAAAAAAGACGTCGGGGTAGGCGTAGGCAAGAGCGTTAAATAACAAATATCATCGCGCTTACCGAAAACAATCGGTAGGCGCATAATAATTATTAAAAATAACTATTAAAAATAGAGCGGTAAACGCGCAAAAAATCATATAATGGGGCGCGGAAACAGTTATGTCAAAACTCATCATAAATTGCGATAATCAACTTATAGACGGGGATATGCTTGCAAATGCGGTATATTCCGCGCTTAAACAACGTGTAAATCTTTCTGCCGAAATCTGCTTTTGCGATAAGGACGAAATCCGCACGCTGAACAAAGAAAACCGTAATATCGACAGCGTTACCGACGTTTTGTCTTTCCCCGCCGCAGGCGTTACCGCGGGCGAAATCGTTAAAAAGCGTAATTACCCGTTCGATATCGATCCCGAAACTAACGCGGTTTTTCTCGGTTCAATAATGATTTGTACCGAACGCGCAAAAGAGCAAGCCGAAGAGTACGGGCATTCTTTCGAAAGGGAGATTTATTATCTTGCCGTCCACGGAATGCTTCACCTTTTTGGTTACGACCACATGACCGACGAAGACAAAGCCGAAATGCGCGAAAAAGAAGAGCAGATACTCGCCATTTTAGACAAAACGAGATAATGAGTTCAACTAACGATTTTTTGGAGAAAACACAATGAAAAGCGGAACGGTTGCCGTCGTCGGACGCGCTAACGCAGGTAAATCTACACTTATAAACGTAATAGTCGGCGAAAAGGTGAGTATAGTTTCGCCCAAGCCGCAGACCACGCGCGACCGCATTCTTGCGGTATACAATTCAGACGATTGTCAGATAGTTTTTCAGGACACGCCGGGCATATATAAAGCGTCGTCGTTGCTTAGCGAGCGCATGCAAAAAACGGCTGTCAGAACTGCCGACGACGTCGATCTCGTGCTTATGCTGGTTGACGCGCACGAAGGGCTTAAAAGTGAAGATAAAGAACTTATAGACCGATTTGTTAATCGCGGCGAATATAAAATGATCATCGCGCTGACTAAAATCGACATAACGTCCGATAAGGTCATTCCGCAGGTTGTTACCGATATCGGGGAGCTTCCCAAAGACAAGGTTATCTGCCTTACGGCAATCTCTTCGAGAACGGGCAAAAACGTCAAAAAGCTTATAAATCTGCTTAAAGAAAATCTGCCCGAAGGCGATCCGATAATTTCCGAAAATATTATTTCGGATAAAAGCGAAAAGTTCATGATTGCCGAAATCATGCGTGAAAAAATTCTGCTCAAATACGATAAAGAAATCCCGCACGGCGTTGCGATCGTCGTAAACAATTTCGAACGCAGAGAAAGCGGCAGTTATTACATAAACCTTGATATCGTGTGCGAAAAGCCCAACCACAAAGCGATTATAATCGGCAAGCAGGGCAAAGCGCTCAAAGAAACGGCGGCTTTTGCCCGCGCCGGTATGGAAAAGTTTTTAGACGCGAAAGTATTTTTGGAAGTTTATGTTAAGGTAAAAACCGACTGGAGAAACCGCCCCGACCGTCTGCACGAATACGGCTACGACGGCGACGAAAATAATTTCTGAATATGCCGATAATCGACTTATAGCGCGATTTTTTGCGCCGCGATAATCTTTTTTAAGAATAAAATCGGGCTTATTGCGCAACATATAAGTATGAAAAAGACATATGAGCTTCCCGAAGATATAGCATGGAAAATGTTTGAAAAAACGGGCAATCCGTCTTATTACATGCTGTATAAAAAAATGAAAGGACTGTAAGTTGTAAACTAACCTTTGATTACTTTGTAACGCTTACGAACGTTTAGTATTTGTGCCGTAAAAATCGATTTTTACGGCACAAATACTATAAGAGTTGTTGCTTTTACGGCACATATATTATAACAGTTGTTGATTTTACGGCGTAAATACGATAAAAAGTCATAAATACAATAAAAAGTACAGTACGGTTAACGGAGTAAATAATGATTAAAGTTAACGCTTTGGCATTAAAAAGCGTGGATTACCGCGATAACGACAAAATGATCAGTCTTTATTCACTTGAAAGGGGACTGATCGGCGCGTGTGTCCGCGGGGTAAAAAAGGCAGGAGCAAAACTTGGTTTTTGCGCTCAGCCTTTTTGTTTTGCCGAATACGTCATTAACGAAAGCGGCGACCGTATGACCGTTACGGGCGCGACCGAAATAGAAAGTTTTTATAAAATCCGTCTTGATATCCGCGCTTACTATGCGGGGGCTTGCATTCTCGAATTTTTGCTTAAATTCACCGAAAGCGGTTCGCCCGACAGAGAAACCTTTATTCTCGCGGTGGACAGCCTTAAAAATCTGAACTTTTCCACCGACGTTCCCGAGCGCGTCCTTGCCGATTTTTTATATAAAGAAACCGAGATTTCGGGCTACGCGTTAAACGCAGGCAAATGCGCTTGTTGCGGAAAGACAACGGATAATTTCGAAAAAGCGTATTTTGACGCGGAAAACGGCGTGTTTTTGTGCGAAGATTGCTTTACTACGGGCATCCGCGAAATTCTTCCCGACACCGCGCGCGCACTCGGTAATATTGCAGACGATAAGCCGTCCGATACAGATTCTGTTAAATACGCGCTTAAATTTCTAAATTATTATTACAGACTTAAAACGGGCGAATACATGTATTCGATAGACCAATTACTTGCTTTGCCGTAATGTTTGTTGACAAGCGTAAGGTACGGCTAAAAAAGTTGAAATATCCGATAATCGACTTATAGACGGTTTTTTCAATATAAAAATAACGCCGCGACGATAATGCCGCGGCGAAATTTATGTATAATGGTTTATTTGTCAACTATCTGCGATATCGGGTTTAACTTGTTATTATTTGCAACCGCAGCCGGGGAATTTGGGTGCGGGACCTTTATCGCAACCGCCGCCGCAGCAGCAGAGAAGAACGAGCAGAATAGGAAGAAGCGCGCCGCAACCGCATATTTTTTCGATAATGTTTCCGATGCAACCGCAACCGCCGCAGCAAAGGAATATTATAACGAGCAACCAGAGATAGCAATTATTATCGGGAAGACCGAAACAGTTCATCATATTTCTTTTCTCCTTGTAATTTCGGCTTTTTATCGCCGTCAATATATCATACGTTTTTAGTTCGGCAAGTGTTACAACACGGCGTTCGGTGCTTAATAAAAAACATTTGTTGCAAGCGTTCCGAAATCTTATACAAGCGTTTATAAAAAACATTTATGCCGTTTTATCGGTTTTTTGTTTGCAATTATTCATAACATTTAATATAATATTCACGATGTCCGTGCAAAAAGCGGTCGGCGTTTACGAAATTTCGGAACGACCTTATAAAATCGCATTGTACGACAAATAAATTTATCAACGGATATCCAAAAAGCAAAATCGTTCAACTTGCCCGCGTAAAAGGGGGCGGTTTTACGAAAACGCGAAAAGGAATCCGATTGGAGTAAGTTATGGAAAAAACAAAAAAAGGCTTTTTCACTGCGAAAAACATTGCGACGCTCGGTATTTTAACGGCGTTCGTAGTACTCTTGCAAGCGGGACTCGGTTCCGTGAAAGTCGGCGCGACGAGTTTTTCTCTCGTGCTTATCCCTATTGTGCTCGGCTCGTGCATTTTAGGTCCCGTTGCGGGCGGCTTTCTCGGGTTTGTGTTCTCGCTTATCGTTTTTATTTACGGCGTAACGGGTGCCGACGGGTTTACCTATGTTATGCTCGACGCGAACGCATTCGCAACCGTATTGATTATATTTTCAAAAGGTATTCTTGCGGGCGTTGTTCCGGGGCTGATCTTCAACGCGCTTAAAAATAAAAACGAAAAAGTCGGAATAGTTCTGGCTGCGCTTTCCGCTCCCGTTATAAACACGGCGATTTTCGTGCTTTTAACGCTTGCTTTCGGGCATTGGTTCACGGCGGCGTTTGTGGCAAAAGGCTTTATCGGCGATGCGGACGCGGTCGTAAAATTTCTGTTCATAGGTTGCGCGGGGTTTAACTTCGTTGTGGAATTCTGCGTTAACCTTATCGCCACGCCGCTTTTTTACACTGTCATAAAAGCGGTAGGAAAAAGTATAAACGGCAAACAAAAATAATAAGAGCAAACAAAAAATAACAAACGTCGGCAAAAATTTCAAAAAACAACCGACAAAATAAAACAAACAAACGGGTGAAAATATGATTTTATGTATCGATATAGGCAACACTAACATAAAATACGGCGTTTTCGAAGGCGAAAAACTAGTAGCGTCCTTCCGCGTCGCTTCAAAGCGTTCTTCCACGGCGGACGAATACGGCGTTATCGTGCGAGATCTGCTCGAATCTGCCGCTATAAAGCGCGATCAGATAGAAGGCGTAATCATGTCGTCGGTAATACCGCAACTCAATTATACCATGGAACACATGTGCGAATACTATTTCGGCAAAAAGCCGCTCGTCGTCGGTCCGGGGCTCAGAACGGGCTTAAACGTACGGGTAGATAACCCGCGCGAAGTGGGTGCCGACAGAATAGTCAATTCGGTTGCGGCATATAAATTGTACGGCGGCAAAAAGCCGGTCATCTGCATAGATTTCGGCACTGCGACCACTTTCAACGTCATAACCGAAAAAGGCGAACTTATCGGCGGCGTAATCGCCCCGGGTATTAAAGGCTCGCTCGATTCGCTCGTCAACGGTACGGCAAAACTGCCTAATATCGAACTCGAACTGCCGGGCGAAGTCATTTGTAAAGACACCGTCACCAACATGCAGGCGGGACTTTTATACGGTTTTGCCGGTCTTGTAGACGGCATTCTGAAACGTACCCGCAAAGAACTCGGCGTCGATAAAAAGGGCTGCGTCGTCGTTGCTACGGGCGGGCTCGGCTCAATTATCGCCGAAGAATCGGATATCGATATTACGGACAGAACGCTCACTCTCGTAGGGCTTAGAATGCTGTACGAACTGAATACCGATCCGAAGTTCGAAGAAGAAGAGCGTGCGAGAGCGGCTCGCGAATTCGAAAAGAAATTGTGCGCCGCCATGCGCGTGGCGATCGAACACGGCTCTCTTTCGATTTCGCTTATTCAGCGCAAGCTCTCGATGGGCTTCCCTACCGCCGCAAAGCTTCAGAACGAAGCGATAAAGCGCGGTTATGTAATAGCTACAGGCGACGAAAAATATCCGAAATATGTGCCGACTATGGACGAAAAGGCTTTCGAAGAACAGTTCGGCGAAAAACTATAAACACGGTTTCATTATCGACTTATAACTAACGATTAAAGGTATTGCCGCAAACCCGATTTTTACGGCGGCGGCAATATCGTCAGTAAAAAATAATTCGGCAAAAAAGAAGGGAAACGCAATGTCATTCGAAGTAAAAGTCGGAAACGTAAAAATAGGCGGCGGCAACGCCGTAAGCGTACAGTCTATGTGCAACACACATACGTCCGATGTTTCCGCTACGATAAATCAGATAAACGCGGCGACTGCGCTCGGTGCGGACATTATGCGCGTTTCCGTGCGCGACGAAAACGACGCGGCTGCCATAAAAGAAATCAAAAAGCACATAACCGTTCCGCTCGTTGCCGACGTTCATTTCGATTATCGGCTTGCGATAAAGGCAGTCGAAAACGGTGCGGACAAAATAAGAATAAATCCGGGCAATATAGGCTCGGACGAAAACATAGAAAAGGTTGCCGTCTGCTTAAAGCGCAACAACGTGCCTTGCAGAGTAGGTTCCAACAGCGGCAGCGTAGAAAAGAAGTTTGCCGAAAAGTACGGCAATAACGAAATCGCGCTTGCCGAAAGCGCGCTGGCAAAAGCCGCCGTATTGGAAAAGTTCGGCGTGACCGATATCGTATTGTCCGCAAAATCGTCGTCGCTCAAAACGACGGTGGGTGCATACGAATATCTTAACAAAAAATGCGATTATCCTTTGCACGTCGGCGTAACCGAAGCGGGAACGCTTAAAAGCGGTCTTATAAAAGGCAGCGCGGGCATCGGCGCGTTATTGTTGCAGGGTATAGGCGATACCATCCGCTATTCGCTCGCAAGTCCGCCCGAAGAAGAAGTTGTTGCGGGCGTTAAACTTTTGCGTTCTTTAGGTTTGGGCAAAGACGGCGCCGAAGTTATTGCATGCCCCACTTGCGGCAGAACGGAGTACGACAGCATAGGTCTTGCCGAGCGCGTCGAAAAAATGGTGGCGGACATTAAAAAACCGCTAAAAATCGCAGTTATGGGTTGCATAGTCAACGGTCCGGGCGAAGCGCGCGGGTGCGATATAGGCATTGCAGGCAACGGCAAACGTTGCGTACTTTTCAAAAAAGGCGAAATCATTGCTAACATTGCAGTCGAAGACGCCGAAAAACTGTTTATAGAAGAAATAAAAAAACTTGCCGCCGAAACACCCGATAACAACGCGGCAACCGCCGATAAACCCGTCGCCGACGGCGAGTAAATCACGGCAAACATTAAGCAATAAAACGAACAATACAAAACGGATTTGATGTCCGTAACGGAGAACAAATGAGTCTTGCAAGCGATAAAATAAAACAATCCGACGAAAGGTTTTCTAACATAAGGGTAGAAGAAGCGACTTACGAAAAGAGCGGCAAAAAACTTTCCGTGGTACTGCTTACCAACAGACACTTTACCGCCGACGACGAAAAGGAGATTGCTTCGCTCATATCTGAAGAGTTGCCGTTTGCAAGCGTTGAAGTTACGATGCACAAAACGGTATGTTCGTCCGACGTAGCCGCCCGCAGAGTTTACGATTACATAAAACAGACTTGCATCCCCGTAAAAGACAGAATTGCCGAAAAGGATATAAAAGTAACCGTCGGCATGGATAAGGCGTTTATAGAACTTACCGCCGAAGAAGACGTTTGTTCCTATCTTAAAACCAAAAAATTCGAAGATCTGCTCAAAAATTTTCTGACGGGCTATTTCTGCGAAGATTTTTCGGTCGCATATCATACAAAAGCCAACGAAGACAATTCGGGCGTGCTTGACGACGAAAAGGTAGACTATGCGCGAATAGAGCAGATTCCGCCCCGTTATTTCAAGGTAAACGCCGTAACCCGACTTTTCACCAACGACGAAACAAACGAAGTTATGTATATTCAGGACGCCGCCGAGCGCACGGGCGATCTGTATATTGCGGGTAAGGTCGTAGGCGTGCGCGAGCGCACTACCAAAACGGGCAAACCCTTCTTCATTTACGATTTCAGCGACGGAACGGGCAGAATGTCCGGTTCGCTTTTTACCGAGAATAAAGCAACTCTTAAAAAACTCGAAAAAATTCAGGAAGGCAGCGAAGTCATAGTTTTCGGCAAAGCCGAAATAACCGACGCGGGCTATCACAGATTTTCAATTAAGTCATTCAATTTCTGCGAGCTGCCAAAAGATTTCGTTTATCAGGAAAAACAATCGCGCCGGCCGCCCGAAACCTATCTGCTTGTCAAACCGTCGCCTATCGAAGAAATACGGCAGACAAGTCTTTTCAATGCCGACATGTCCGTTCCGCCTGCATTCAAAGGCACGAACATAGTTGTAATCGACCTTGAAACGACGGGCACCTCGCCGTCCGACGACAGAGTAACCGAAATCGGCGCGGTCAGGCTTGTAGACGGCAAAGTTACCGAAAAATTCGCCACAATGGTCAACCCCGAAAGAAAAATTCCCGAAGTTGTCGTTGAACTTACGGGAATAACCGACGAAATGGTGGCGGACGCTCCCGTATTTGCCGACGTCGCTGGCGATCTTTATAAATTCTGTTACGGAAGTATCATAGTCGCGCACAATATCGGGTTCGACTATCCGTTCATAAAAAATATGTCAAAGCCGTGCGGCTACGTTTATTCCAACCGCGGAATAGACACGCTCGCACTCGCAAGAGCCGTTCTGCCGTCGCTCACCAACCATAAACTTAACACCGTCTGCGAGCATTTCGGCATAGAATTTCTGCACCACCGTGCTTACAGCGACGCGCTCGCCACCGCGCAGATGCTTATCGAACTCGTCCGTCTTAAAGGCGGGTTCCCCGAATTCGACGTGTAATCGGGTAACATAGTCCTGAAAAATGCGGTTCGGCGGGTAATTATCGGCGGCTTAAAACGCGGTATGGCACATTTTGCCCTAAACCGTGAAAAAACGCTTGCAAAAGTATATATAATATGTTATGATACCTATGCTTGATTATACGTTACTTGACATTGAGAGGGCGATCCCCTCTCAAATTTTTATGTAAAGGGGTTGCGTTTAACAAACGCAATTAAATCGGATGAAAACAAAATCGATCGAAGAATTAAAACAGTTGCTTGTGTCGATTGCGGAACCGATGAATATCGAAGTCGTCGACGTGGAGTTCAGAATGAGCAAAAACCCGTCGCTTACGGTGTTTATCGATACCGAAGACGGAGTCGATCTCGATACTTGCGAAAAGTATCACAACGCCATAGACGCGCCGCTCGACGAGTTCGACTTTACGCTCGGCGCGTCCTACACGCTCAACGTATCCAGTCCCGGGCTTGACAGACCGCTCAAGACCGCGCGCGATTTCGAAAAACATCTCGGCGAAGACGTAGAAATACGTTTTTACGCGCCCGAAAAAGGCAAAAAGTATTTCGAAGGCACGCTTGTAGGGTACGACGATAATAACGTGGTTGTTTTAATCGACGGAAAAGAACAGAAGATAACCCTTTCAAAAATCGCAAAAATGAACGTTGCCGTCAAGTTCGACTGACGCGCAATTTATCCATAAACAGGAGTTAAATTTATTATGAATAAGGAATTTTTTCAGGCACTCGAAGATCTCGTAAACGAAAAGGGTCTTGATTACGACATGCTTATTTCCACGTTGGAAAACGCTCTTTCCATAGCGTATAAACGTCAGTTTAACGTTCAGGGAACGGTTAAAATCAAAATGAATCCCGAAAAGTTCAACGTTAAATTCTGCATGATCAAAGACGTTGTCGACGAAGTTGTCGATCCCGAAAACGAGATTTCGCTGGAAGAAGCAAGAACGTATAAAAAATCGTATAAAGCAGGCGACAAGTTCGAACAGGAATTCGTTCCCAAGGCGTTCGGAAGAATCGCGGCGCAGACGGCTAAGCAGGTCGTTATGCAAAAACTGCGCGAAGCCGAGCGCGACAACACGATCGCCGAATTCGAAGATAAAGAAAACGAAATTCAGAACTGCATCATAAGAAGAATAGAAAACAAGACCGTTTACGTCGAAATCGGAGGCGGTCAGATAGAAGGCGTTCTTCTTCCCGCAGATCAGGTTCCGGGCGAAACTTACGAACTCAACCAGACGCTCAAAGTTTA
>CAKQXZ010000011.1 GCA_934292955.1 uncultured Clostridia bacterium | reverse complement strand
ACAGAATACACACCTAAAAGGTTTATAATAAGAATAATTCAGGAGGGGAGGCAATATGTATAATAACGAAAAACGCAACTCAAAATATGACGAACAATATGCCGAGTTCGAGCCGGAAATGACTTCTGCGCGTAATGCGAGAGTCCGTACCGATCGCTCTGAAGATGTGAAGGAAACCCGCCCGAAAAGAGAGTTCGGATCGGCGGCTTTTGAAAAACTGATTGATGAAAAACCCGAACGCAGTATAAATGACGATCTTGTTCCGTCCGGTACCACAATGCAGTTTGTGGGACGTGACCGTAAATATGTTTATGAAGACATGAACGATCTCGATGTAAAAGACGAGAAGACGGTTGCGAAGGAAGGTCTTAGCGGAAAGAGTAAAATTATGATCGCCGTTTATGCTATCGTTGTGCTGACGATTTTTTCGTTGATCGTTATGAATACACGTCTTCTTAAGACGATGGATACGAGTATAGACGAACAGGAAGCCCGCATTACGTCCCTTGAACAGGAAAATACTCGTCTTTCCGAACGTTTTGAATTTGTTTCTTCGGATGAAGAAATTATTCGTCGCGCGGAAGATATGGGCATGGTGTATAAAGACTAAGTTGAGTTTGCAAACTTGACGGAGAAGACTACTATCAAAAATAATTATTTCTCGATAACTGTTTTACGAAAGAGGTTACTTGCACTGATTTGTGCGGTAACCTTTATTTTTTCCGTAATTTTTGTAAGATCGTTTGTTGTGACTGTTGTCGATGGAAAAGATTTGCGGGAAAAGGCTATAGATCAATGGACGCGAGAGTTGCCGGTTAAAGCGGTTCGCGGTGAAATAATCGATCGTAACGGAGTCGTTCTTGCAAGCGATTCTTCAACTTTTGCCGTATATGTCAGAACGCGTTGCGTGACGGACGCCGAAAAAACGGCTAAAGTTTTATCGGATATTCTCGGAAGCGACTATTCTTCGCTTTACGATAAAATATGCAGTAAATCGACTTCGGAAGTAACCGTTGCGCGTCAGGTGACTTACGAAACCGTTGAAAAATTAAAAGGATATTCGCTTGACGGCGTGTATTTTGCTTCTGACGGAAAGCGCGTTTATCCGTTCGGTTCCGCTCTGTGTCAAACGTTGGGATATACTTCGTCCGACGGAAACGGGCTTAGCGGGATAGAAAAATATTACGACAGATATCTGAAAGGCGAAGACGGTAAAATTCTTTACGAAAGCGATCTTATAGGTTTTGACGTGGACGGGAAGAAACCGTCTTATATTGCGGCAACGGACGGGCTTAACGTAAGGCTTACGATAGATTGCGAAATGCAACTTATATGCGAAGACGAACTCGATAAGGTAATGGCTCAGTATAACCCCGTTTCGGCTAAAATTCTGATGCTTGAGCCGTCTACTGGAAGGGTTCTGGCTATGGCTCAAAAACCGTCTTTCGATCTCAATGAAGTGCCGCGAAACGATAAAGATTTGCTGATGAAACTCGGAAGAAACGGCATTGTTGCAGATTCGTACGAACCGGGGTCGACGTTCAAAGTTATTACGGCAAGCGCGAATATTGAAGAATATAATCGCGGAAATACTTCGGCTTTCGCGCCCGATCATATTTTTTCGTCAAACAGATACAGGTCTGTCGGCGGGAAACGGATAAAATGCTGGAGCACTCATGCGGGCGGAAAACACTCGAATCAGAATCTTGCCGCCGCGCTTAACAACAGTTGTAACCCCATATTCGTCGATATTGCGCTTTCTCTGGGGAAATCGACTTTTTACGAATATGTGAATTCTTTCAATTTCGGAAAAACTACAGGGATAGATTTTCAGGGCGAAGCTCTCGGAATGCTTGTCCCGGAGAGTTCTGTAACTGACGGCGATCTTGCAAGAATAGGATTCGGGCAGACAATCGCCGTAACGCCGTTGCAACTTGCGGCGGCTGTTTCTGCGGCGGTGAGCGGCGGAATATATCATAAACCATACCTTGTCGAAGAAATATATTCCGATCGTGGAACGGCTGTAAAATATTATCCGGTGGCGACCGAAAGAGTTATAAGCGAAAAATCATCGCGGACTATTGCTTCTTATCTTGAAGGGGTTGTGCGCGACGGAAGCGGTAAGCAGGCTTATATAGACGGCGCGCGTGTGGGTGGAAAAACAGGTACGGCACAAATTTATAAAGACGGTAAAATCGCGCAGGGTAAATATGTAATGTCGTTTATAGGATTTTTTCCTGCGAACGAGCCTGAATATCTCGCTCTTGTTATTGTAGAAGAGCCGATAGGCGGAACATACGGATCTACCGTTGCCGCTCCTGTCTGTAAAGATATTTTTGAAAGAATAATAAAAGCCAAAAATACGGTGATAAACAATGAAACTGAAACAACTGATTGAGAATATCAAATGTGATTTATACGGCGACGATATTGAAATTTCGTCTTTGGCATTATCCGACGTTGATTGTCGCGCAGGTAGTTTATTTTTTTGCATAAAAGGTAATAATCGAAACGGAACGGATTTTATCGATTCCGCAATAAAAAAGGGTGCGGTTGCCGTTGTTGCTTGCGAAAAAACAGAAGCCAATGTGTCTTGCGTTGTTGTAAAGGACGTGCGTAAAGCTATGACTTCGATATGCAAGCAATTTTATTCCGACCCGCAAAAACGTTTGAAAACCATAGGCGTTGTAGGAACGGACGGAAAAACTTCGGTATGCGAAATGGTTTGCACAATGTTGAATTCGTGCGGAGTAAAGTGCGGTAAAATCGGCACTTTAGGGGCAGAATTTCAAGGGCAAATAACAGAAACCGGTATGACCACGCCCGATACTCCTGCTTTGTATTCGATTATGAACGAAATGGCAAATAAAGGTGCTGAAGCAATTTGTATGGAATTGTCTGCACATGCCGTTTATTATAAAAAGGCAGACTTTACCTTTGATATTTTAATTTTTACCAACTGTACGCGCGATCATCTCGATTTCTTCGGAACAGAAGAAAAATACAGGGCTGTAAAAGCAAGCGCTTTTACGCATAAAAATTGCAGACTTGCGGTAGTCAATGCCGATGATCCGCTTGGAATAATAATCGCGGCAAAACGTAAAAGCGGAACGATTACATACGGTATCGAGCAACCGTCGGATGTTTTTGCGCTCGACGTGAACGAAACGCGCGACGGCACTCGCTTTCTTATAAACTTGTTTGACAGGCTTTACGATATAGAAAGCGGTCTTATCGGCAGATTTAACGTATATAATTTACTTGCGGTTGCTACGGCGACAGCTTTATGCGGCTTAAAAACCGATACGATTGCCCGTAAACTTTCCGAGCTGAAAGCGATAGACGGCAGAATGCAACGTGTTCATGAATGCCCAGACGTTTATGTCGACTACGCCCATACTCCCGACGGATTAGAAAACGCGATTACCGCTTTGAAGCGGATTGTTTGCGGGAAATTGTTGTGTGTGTTCGGGTGCGGCGGAAATCGCGATATCGGTAAACGTGCGGAAATGGGGAAAATCAGCGGTCGGCTTGCCGATTTTTCGGTCATTACTTGCGATAATCCGAGATTTGAAGAATCTCAGAACATAATAGGCGAAATAGAAAAAGGTTTGCGGAGTGTGCCGAATGCATCATATGTGACTATATCTGACAGAAAACGCGCGATAGAATACGCTTTGCAACGCGCAGAATCCGACGATATTGTTTTAATTGCTGGAAAGGGTGCGGAAAAATATCAGGAAGTAATGGGCGTTAAACTTGCTTTTTCGGATGAAGAAACGGCTTGCGCTTATTTTGAGAAAAACGGTGGTTGATATGTCGTTATTGAAAGAATATGCGTCGGCGTTTGTCGTCGCGATCGTTATGAGCGTTATTTTCGGAGCGATTGTAATCCCGCTTCTGAAAAGGCTGAAAGCGGGACAAAATATACTCGGTTATGTAGATAACCATGCGGGTAAATCGGGAACTACTACAATGGGCGGAATCGTTTTTGCGTTTTCCGCTCTTTTGAGTTATATTATTTTTTCGGGTAGAAACGGGGTTCTTGCTTATATTTCGCTTGCGATAGGATTCGCATATCTGATAGTCGGGTTTCTCGACGATTTTATTAAAATCAAAACGCATAAAAACGAAGGGCTGTCCGCATTGCAGAAAATATTATTTCAAGGCGCAATCGCGATTATCGTGGCGGTATTTTGTAAAACGCGTTCGCTTACCGATTTTTTTATTCCTTTTCTGAATGTTTACGTCGAAACGGGAATATGGGGCGCAGTACTTATATTCTTTGTTTTTATCGCTACTACGAATTGCGTTAACTTAACCGACGGGCTTGACGGGCTTGCAGGCGGTGTAAGTTACGTTTATTTGTTGTTGCTTTTCGGGCTTATTCTTGTTCAACTGAATGTTTACGGGCAGAATTATGTTCTCCCCGGCGAAGCGGAAGGCTTTGCGCTTGTTTCTATTGTTCAGGCAGGTGCAGTTCTTGGGTTCTTGTTATATAATACTTTTTCTGCAAGCGTGTTTATGGGCGACACGGGGTCGCTTTATCTTGGCGGATTTATTGCTTCGGTGTCGGTTTTCAGCGGAAATATTCTTTTTATTCCGCTTTTGGGTATAATGTTTGTGGTTTCCGGCATATCAGTAATTGTGCAGGTCATTCATTTCAAACGCACGGGTAAACGAGTATTTTTAATGGCTCCTTTACATCATCATTTTGAATATAAAGGGCATAGCGAGAGTAAAATAGTTTTTGTTTACAAACTTATTACTCTTGTTGCGGGATTGATCTGTATAATCTCGGTTGCAGGTGGTTGAATATGTATTTTGAAAGAACGAAGTTTTTGATTGTAGGAATGTCGGGAAGCGGGCGTGCCGCCTGTCGGTTATTACTGGGTTATAACGCTAAGGTTGCTATATTTGACGAAAATCCGTCCGCCGAAGTTAAAAAGACGATGAAGGTGCTTGAAGAAGGCGGCGCAGTCGTTGTCGGGAACGATGGAATAAATGCCGCTGTGGGTAATGCGGACGTTATTGTTTTAAGTCCGGGCGTGCCTGTAGACAATAAAATCCCCGCGCTTGCCGCCGAAAAGGGAAAATGTGTTATAGGTGAGTTGGAACTCGGTTACCTTGTAAGTCGGTGTCCGATAGTTGCGATTACCGGAACAAACGGAAAAACAACAACTTGTTCGCTTGTTTACGAAATACTTCAAAAAGCAGGCGTAAACAGCGTGCTTGCGGGAAACGTCGGTGTGCCGTTTACTTCTGTTGTATGTAATTGCGACGAGAAGACGGTTGCAGTGCTTGAGGTGTCGAGCTTTCAACTTGAAACAACAAGAAAATTGACACCGCATATTGCATGTATTCTTAATATCACTCCCGATCATCTTAACAGGCATTACAATATGGATAACTATGTTTATCTTAAGTCGAAACTTTTATCCGGACTCGGTGAAAGCGAATATGCCGTTTTATCCGCGGACGACGATATCGTGCGAAGACTGGGCGAAAACACAAGGGCTAAAAAAGTATATTTTTCCGTTTCCAAGCAGACCAACGGCGCGTATGTAAGCGACGGAAAAATCTTTTGGCGAGGCAAGGAAATTATGCCGATGTCCGATCTTAAACTCAAAGGGATACATAACGCTGAAAATGCGCTTGCGGCGGTTTGCATAGCAAAAATTCTCGGAGTGGACGATAAACAGGTCGCTCTTGCGATATCACAGTTTGCGGGCGTTAAACATCGTCAGGAAAAAATAGGCGAAAAAGACGGGATTGTATTTATAGATGATTCGAAGGCGACTAATCCCGATTCGGCGTTGAAGGCTGTTGAGTCTTGCGGAAAAAGTCTTGTTCTGCTTGTGGGCGGAATAGATAAAGGTTTTGGATATAACGACTTTTTTATTAAAGTTGCCGAAAGCGGAAATGTGCGCGCTCTGGTAGTTTACGGACAATCGAGAAAGGAGTTGTATCGTGCTGCCGAAAGTGCCGGTATAGACGATATTTATCTTTCGGTGGGGTTCGACAGCGCGGTAAAAACGGCGTTCGATATAGCGAAAAAGGGCGATACCGTTTTGCTTAGTCCTGCTTGTTCGAGTTTTGATGAATTTTCGGGCTTTGAAGAACGCGGAAATGCGTACGCCGCACTTGTTCGCGATTTTGCCGGTGTAAGTAAGTCCGGCGCTGAGAAAGAATATTCTTCCGATGGTGAAGCAGAAAAAGTATCTCGCCGTGATGATTTCTGCGCCGAATTGACGGTTGCGTCTGACGGATCGGGTCGAATAAACGATGATGAGCCCGATGACGAATGAGTGTGCGTAATAAAAATGCACGAAACGAAAAGCGGGCATATAACGCGGAAGTTATAATAATAACTGTTTGCGTGCTGTTGCTTATGGCGGTCGGGAGCGTTTTTGTTTATTCTGCGTCATCGTATACCGCAGAAAAGACATACGGCGATAAATTTTACTTTTTGAAAAAACAGATAATCGGATATGCCGTAGGTTTAATCGCTTTTACAGGTTGTTCGTTTATCGGTCGGAACGCTTTGAGAAAAGCGGCGTTGCCTGCCTGTATCGTAAGCGCAATATTGCTCATTCTGGTGCTTACGCCGCTCGGTATAGAAGTGTATGGCGCGAAAAGATGGGTTGGCGTAGGCGGAGTAACCGTTCAGCCGTCGGACTTCGCAAAACTTTCGCTTGTTTTGTTTGCGTCTGCTTATTTTTCAAAAGATATGAAACGTGCGACGACTATAAAAGGCAGTCTGCCGGTTATGGCTATGGGCGGAATGTTTTGTCTGCTGGTTATTGCCGAGCCGAATATGTCGATTACCGTTTGTCTTGCGGCAATACTGATTATAATGCTTTTTGCCGCAGGTTTCTCTATTAAAAAACTGCTGATTCTAGCCGTGCCGCTGATTCTTGCCGTTCCTGTTCTCATTATAGCCGAACCATACAGACTGAAAAGATTGTCTGCCTTTCTCGATCCGTGGTCTTCGCCTAAAGCCGAAGGATATCAGTTAATACAGTCGCTTTATGCCTTGGGCTCTGGTGGCTGGTTCGGAACGGGGCTTTTCAATTCTCGGCAAAAATACAGATTTCTTCCGTTTGCCGAAAGCGATTTTATTCTTTCGGTAATCGGAGAAGAAACGGGGTTTTTCGGAATTTGTGTTTTGCTTGCGATATGTCTTGTTCTTGCTTATGCCGTAATTAAAGCGGGCAGAAAAAGCGGAAACTTTTTTGCGTATCTTACTTGCGTGGGCGTAGCCGCGGCGTTTATAGTTCAGGTTGCGGTAAACGCTCTTGTCGTAACGGGGAGTATTCCGCCCACAGGTGTTCCGTTTCCTCTTGTCAGTAGCGGAAATACACAAATTTTAACTTTTTCCGCGTCGTTTGGAATAGTATGTTCTTTTTGTAGGAAAAAAGAAACCGTATCGGGTGAGATAAGCCCGTTGAATTAACTTAAAAAAGACTGCCGTCATACACTGAAACGTACGGCGGTTTTTTTATGAGTAAAATTATTATCGAAGGCGGGCGCAGACTTTACGGAAAAACGTATATTTCACGGGCGAAGAATGCATGTCTTCCGATAATTGCGGCTTCGGTTGCCACTTGCGGTAAAGTTTTTCTTCACGGTGCGCCGGAGATAAAAGACGTGTGCGTTATGGCTGAGATTATACAAGATCTCGGCGGTGATTACCGTTTTTGCGAAAACGGACTCGAATTAAAAACAGATACGATAAACTCGTATATCGGTAACGAGAATATCTATAAAAACGCACGCGCGTCATTGTTTACGGCGGGCGGTTTGCTTGCTCGATTCGGGCGGGCTTACGTTCCGTATCCGGGCGGTTGCAGTATAGGTAAAAGACCTATCGATATACATATTGCGGCATTTGAAAGTCTTAACGTAAAAGCGCATTGTATGGAAAACGGCGTTTATTTCGACGGAACGCATATGCGGGCGGGCAAGGTCGTTTTACGCTATCCGAGCGTCGGTGCTACCGTGAATGCTGTATGTGCCGCACTTTGCTTAAATGGTGAAACCGAAATATGCGGTTGCGCGTGCGAGCCTGAAATATCGGATATGTGCCGTTTTCTGAATAAGTGCGGGTACAATGTTATTTTTGGAAAAGGTCGCATTGTTATAAACGGCGGCAGGCTATCTGAAAAAAATGTGGAATATATGCCCATATGTGACAGAATAGAAGCGGGTACATATCTCTTTGCTTGTCTTGCGTGTGGCGGCGAAATCGCTTTCGAGTATGATTGTCCTTCGCCGCTTTTATCCTTGTTTGAAGTTATAAAAAGGTGTGGGGCGAAAGTGTATTTTAATAACGGATCTGTTTATATACGTTCCGATATGCCGCCGTTGCCGGTAAATATTACGGCGGACGTTTTTCCCGCGTTTCCGTCAGATTTGCAGCCGCAGTTATGTGCCGCGCTTGCGGTTTCTTCGGGTGAAAGTATTGTTTCCGACAAAGTTTTTCCCGACAGATTTTGCTATGCCGACGAGTTAGAAAAATTCGGAGCGGCAACTTTCGGGCGGTATGGTGAAATGAAAATTACGGGAGTAAAAAATCTTCATGCCGCTCGCGTTAAGGCAAAAGATTTAAGGGGTGGCGCGGCATTGTGTATCGCCGCTCTTAATGCTGCTGGTGTATCCGAAATTGACGGGGCGAGTATGATTTCGCGCGGGTATTATGATTTATGCGGAAAAATAAATTCGCTTGGCGGGCGGGCATATCTGCGACAGTGAAGTTCTATACGAACATTGCGATAATCGCCTTATAGGTCGATAAAGCTTGCAAATAAATAAAAAAACGCATGTTTGAAATAATAGTCAAAACAAATGGTTGACAATCATTCGAATAGTTTATATAATTATTATAATATATAAAACATGTTACTGGCAAAGCGACGTTCTTCGCTCGGCGGGTAAATGAGAATTGACAAGGGAGACGCGAATGAAGAATAAATATTTCGTTATAATATTGACCTGCATTGTTTTCCTTGTCGTATGCGTTATAGGCGTTAAAGAATTGTTTTCCGTAAACGACGTTACCGTAAAATATTCGGTTGTGAATGAAAGCAATGTCGAAAATGTCGCGGACATCCTTGAAAAGTATAAAGGCAAATGTCTGCTTTTTGTCGATACGGAAAAAATTAAGGAAGAAATCACTGCCGACAGATATCTTAAGGTTACCGAAGTTAAAAAGATATATCCTTGCGAGATATACGTCACGCTTCAGGAAAGGACGGAATCTTTTTATTACGTCGAAGAAAAAGACGGCTCGAGTGTGTATTGTTATTTCGATAACGAATTTTTCGTCGTAAAAAAGAATAATACTGCGCCCAAAGAAGAAAAAGGGCTGACGCGCATCGGCTTTGTGGACAAGTTTAACGGCAAAGTTCCGGAACTGCGCCTAAAAAAAACAGTCGCTTTCGATTACGGATTCAACGGTATGATTACCGAAACTATCTCTGCGCTGGGAGAGAATAAAAATAATTTTTTGTCGATTACGTTTGTCGGGATGAATGAAGAGGGTAATTACAGACTGCTTCTTCAATCGGTAGAAGGCGTTTCGATGGAAATAAGACGGGCAGACAAAGATTTGACAGAAAAGATTTTGTGCGGACTTCAATGTTATAAGAGACTAAGCGAAAGCGAACGTATCACTAATTCGATAGTGGTTTACAATACGTCGGACAAGATTGTGTGCGACTATACGAAAAACTCCGGAATTTTACTTTGAAATTGCGGACGGGAGGATTCGATGTTCAAAAAATCGGTTGCCGTACTCGAGATCGGCTCACAAAAGATTACTTGCGTTATCGCTCAGCGTGGCGTTAACGGAACTTTTATTTTCAAAAGCGTATCGGAAAGCGAGTACGACGGTTTCGACGAAGGGAAATTCTTTTCTAAAAAATCTTTGGCTGACGGAATTATGTCCGTTATCGAAGAGACCACGAAAAATGCCCGTATGCGTATATCCGATCTTTACGTCGGTGTTCCGGGTGAATTTGCTACGGTCAGAACGCAAAGACATACGCTTGCTTATACCGGGAAGCGCAGAATAAGCGAACGCGACATACGCGAACTTTACGATTCGTTTACGCTCGGAAAAGATTCCGACTATTTTATTACCGATGTCAGTGCGATTTATTTCGAACTTGACGACAGCAGGCGGGTTCTTCATCCGATTGGTTCTAAGACTTATAAACTTACGGGTTATTTGTCTTATATGCTTTGTTCGAAAGAATTTGCTTTTCTCATTAAAAATACCTGCAGAACGGCGGGCGTGAAGAATGTACACTTTATTTCGGAATCGCTTGCGGAATGCGATTATTTACTTAAAGAAGAACAAAAAGAATATCCGCGCGTGCTTATTGACTGCGGGTATCTTACTACTAACGTATGTATCGCTTACGGGCGCGGCGTTTTGTTTCAGAAAGCGTTTTCATACGGCGGCGGATATATTACCGCTTCGCTTATTGATGCCTTGGGGCTTGATTTTGATTTTGCCGAAAAGTTAAAAAAGACTGTCAATCTCGGGTTTGACGGGGTGTCGGGCGGAAATTATACAATAACTCTTAACGACGATTATGAAACGGTGCCTGTGCAGAAGACAAATCTGCTTGTTCGTGCTTGTATGGACGAGTTATCGGGCAGGATTTTGCAAATTTTAGCCGATTGGCATATAGAACCGGACAGAAATGTGCCCGTTGCTCTTACGGGCGGCGGAATCAGTTATATGCGCGGGGCGAAAGAACTTCTTTCGTCAAGAGTGGGTACCGGTGTTTTTGTGGCTGTACCGTCTGTTCCCGCGTTTAATTTACCCGATAAAGCAGCTTGCCTTTCTTTAATCGACAGGGCGCTGAAAAGCCTTGAAAAGAAAACATTGTAATTTTATATAAAAATATAATTTGAATTTATAATTTATTAGTTATTTGTTTGCTGAAGTTTTTATAAAAAACGACTTTAGTAAGGAAGAATTTGAGCAACCGATGCCGGGTTGCAGGCGTTTTTAACGCAAATGAAGTTTATACGGAGGTTAAAATATGTTCCAGGATGACGGCGATCTCAGAGTAGCCAGAATAAAAGTAATTGGTGTAGGCGGCGGCGGAAACAACGCCGTTAACCGCATGGTGGAAAGCGGTATTACGAGTGCTGAATTTTATGCGGTAAATACAGATAAACAAGCGTTGATGCTTTCTAAAGTTCCGCTTGAAAACAGAGTTCAGATAGGCGAAGAATTAACTAAAGGCTTAGGTGCGGGTTCTCAACCCGAACTCGGTGAGTCTGCCGCGGAAGAAAGCAAAGAAGAACTTGCCGCTCTTTGCGATAACTGTGATCTTTTGTTTATTGCCGCGGGAATGGGCGGCGGAACTGGAACCGGAGCTGCTCCCGTTATAGCTAAAATGGCTAAAGAAAAGGGCTGTCTTACCGTTGCTTGCGTAACGAAACCTTTCTCTTTTGAAGGTAAAAAACGCGCAGCGAACGCGGTAAAGGGCATCGCCAATCTTTCGAAATATGTTGATACGATAATTATAATTCCTAACGACAAAATTCTTGAAGCATTGCCGACGGATACGCCGTTTTTGGATGCTTTTTCATTTGCCGACGATAGTTTGCGCCAGGGCGTTTGCGGTATTTCCGATCTTATTTCGACGCCTGCGCTTATCAACCTTGACTTTGCCGATGTCCGCACCATTCTTTCCAATCAGGGATTGGCACATATGGGAATAGGTAGATCCAAGGGCGAAAACCGCATTGTCGAAGCGGTTCGTCAGGCGGTGTCGAGTCCGATGCTTGAAACAACCATCGAAGGCGCAACAGGAGTTATTATTAACATAACCGGCGGTAAAGATTTGACTATCGGGCAGATTAACGAAGGTGCGCGCCTTGTTCAGAATGTTATTGACGACTCAGCCAATATCATTTTCGGCGCGAACGTGAACGAGTCGTTGAATGAAGAAGTCGTTATTACGATTATTGCAACCGGCTTCAATAAAAATGACGAATCCGCGGCTCCGGTAAAACGTGATTTTGCGGATAGAACTGCGGGCTTTGCTACATCATCAACGGATCGTGAACGCCGCATAGATGCAACGTTTGTCAATTCTGCCGTCGACGGTTCGGTTGATATAAACGAAGAAGCGCGTAAAAAAGAAGAACTTCGTCGTTTGCAGGAATCGTTCCGTAATGATAATCGTCAGGAAAGCAGTGCTGCGGACAGGGCTGCCGGCAGAGAACGTTCAAATTTTGACTACGATGAAAATTCGGAAGATGACAATGATATGCTTGTTAAAAAAGATGAGTTGCTTGAAGATTCCGAAGAAGAAAAAGATAAAAAAGAACTCCCGTTCTTCGTACGTAAGTTTCTTAATCGTAATAAATAAGATTTTACAAAAAATTATAATTTTATATAACAAACTCCCGTCGGATATCGACGGGAGTTTGCATTTTATAAAAGTAATTTTTATGCGGCTTCCTCCCAGATCATATCTGCAAATTCTTCACAGTCTATAAACGGATTTCTGTTGCCCTGAATTTCATACGTTCTTTCGTTACGTTGAAGTTCCCATGCGTCTACAGGATCTGATTCATTCCAGCTGAGAAGCATTTCCATAGATTCGGCAACGCAGTTTATGTTGTACGAATCGGATTCGGGGTAGCGGACGAGCAGATAGAAAAGTATTCTTGCTATATCGCCACGCACTTCTGGATCGGGAGTAAAATATTTCGAGTTGTTTTTATCGGAAAATGGTTTGTTGCCCCTTGAAGAGTTTACCGAAGGGTTCTCCGGTCTTAAATGGTGAAGGTCTGCTCCCGCGCCGCTGGTTTTGAACCAACCTTTAGATTGCGGCCAGACATGTTCTCTGTTCCAGTTTGTGTTTGGGTTCCATGTTCCCGATACAATTTTCCGTGAATAAAATAGAAGAACTTTTCCTTCCTGACCGACGGGGCAGTCTGTTTTTACCAAATCCTTTATAAGATTATTGTAAGTCTCTTTTTTCTTAACAACCGAAATGATTTCTCTTAATTTAGCTTTCAGTTTTGCTGCGCGAAGGGTGTCTACGCCGTTATAATAGCCTGAGGGGACTTCGCCGTTATAGGTGATTTTATCGGTTTTGTCGCTGCCAGATTTTTTCAGAAGCGTGATCGTTATGGTCAGTTCCTTTCTTGCGAAAGTTACCGATATTTCATGTATTCCGGGCGTTTGCAGTTTGTTTCTGTCCTCTTCCGACAGCATATCTTCGGTGACGGTCAGTTTTGTAGAAACGCCTTTGGGATCGGTAATTTTGATATATAAATCACTGTAAGAAAATTCGCCTGCATATACGTTGTTGTTTATTTTATCGTATACCAATTCGATTTTTGTGCTACTTTCACTCGTGTCTGAACTGTCAATCGGTTCGCATGCCGAGCCGATTAAAAGGGTGAATGAGGCTAAAATGCTTAAGAGCATTGCGACGATTCGTTTTGAAATTTTCAACATTTCATAATCCTTTTAATTATATTTGCGGAAAGGGATTGTTGATTATGTTCCCGACCGTACAATAAAATTTTATCATAAAGGTGTTGTAAAAACAAGTGTTTTTTGCAAAAAAAGTTAAGTATTATATGTTTTGTTATCTTTGCGGGATGGTGGCAAATCGCAAATTGCGGAATAAATGCGCATTACATTATTATATATAATAAATGAAAACGCAAAAACGTTAAAAAAACGCTTTACTTTTAGGATGGATAAAAGTATTATAATTTAAGTGCCGCTTTGCTGTTACGGGGGATTTTATGCTCCGTAGTTACTTACATTCGGCATATCGATTTCATTTCAGAGGAAAAAAATGGAAAAACGGGGAAGGTTGACGGATCTTGTTGTCGTTATAATAATCGCACTGTGTATGCTGGCTGTAATGTCGTTTGCGCTTGGCAACGGTGCATCCACCGGCGATAGTTGGTTTATTCAACCCGAGTACGACGAAGGTTCAAATAAATATTCGGGTGAAAGCGTTATAATCGAACTCGACGGAACGGCGGAAAAAACTTACATAAAGATCGGCAACGTTTACAATACCGATGATAAAGGAAGTATTGTTTTCAGCATGGTCGGCAGTTCGTCTGCCGCACAGATTGAAAAATATAAAGTATCGACATGGTTTTCTCAACCCGTTACGATTACGTTAAAGTCTAAGACCGGTCGTGGGTTCGAACCCGGCTGGTATCTTGTCGGCAACGAAAGTATAAGCTATAAATACATAAGATTGACGACGGAGCAGAGTTTTGAATTCGACGAAATAGTTTTTTTCGATAAAGACGGAAAAAAGCTGACGGCAAAGTGCCATGGCGGTTTTGAAAACAGGACGTTTGTGTCTGCCGAAAACGTAAAAGGCGGTTTTGCCGCGGTTACCGACGGGCAGTCGGGTTTTGCGTTCAATTCGAAAACGTTACTTTCCGACAAAGAAGAAAGCATTGCACTTGCGGCGAAAAATCTCTATACTCTCAGCGGTAATTATGTGTCCGGGTATGCAACTCCGCTCGGCGTGCTTGTTTCCGGCTTCGGCATCGTTCTTTTCGGAAATACCGCGCTTGGTGCACGTTTTATGCCGTTGCTCTTTTCGTTTGCAACGTTTGTACTCGTTTACTTTTTCGCAAAAAGACTTTTTACCGAACGTTTTTATGCAATACTTGCGTCTGCCGTATGGTTGTTATGCGGTACGGGGGTTGCGCTCGGCGGTACGGGTATAGCTGTTTCGGCGGGATTGTTTTTTGCTCTTGCCGCATATTTTTGCATATATATTTTTTACACCGCTAACACCCCGTTTTATACGTTCGGTCGCTATAAATATCTGCTTTTATCCGGGGCGTTGATTGCGATCGGCGGAGCGATCGAACCGTTTGCTCTCACCGTGCTCCCCGGAATGGTTGTTTTTGCAATTATTGCCTCGGTTAAAGGAATACGTCCGCTTAAAAAACGTTATATAACGGAAAGCGGACTTGAAAAAGAATATGCGCGTGAAAAATATTATAAAGCGGTTTCGTATTCGGTTATCGACTTGTTTGTTTCGCTGATAGTATTCCCGTTTATAGGATTGCTTACTTTTTACGGAATATTTATTGCTATTTACTCCGATTTTTATTCGGTAAGCGGAGTATTTGCCGTTATGTCCCGTAATATAGACGAAATAGCGGCGTTAAATAACGGTTCATATACGATTGGCTGGCTTATCGGGCTCGGCAGCGAAAAAATGAACGGGCTTGCTCCGCGTGTGATATCGGCTAACAAAGCGCTTGTTGTGTTTTCGACGATTCTTACCGTATTGTATATCGTAGTATATTCGCTTAACTGCGGTAAAAAAGTAAAAAACGAAAGGCTTGCTCTTGCCGTTGAACAAAGCCGCGAATGCTTGTTTGTCGCGGTGGCGTTCGTTATGACGTATCTTGCTTCGTTTATAGGCGGAATAAAAACAGATTATTCGTGTTTTGCCTATTCTCTTGTGTTTTTAACTCTTGCAATTCCTTATTCCTATAAACTTTATAACAAAAACGTCAACCGTATGGTATTCGGCATATCTCTGACTTTGCTGACAGTCGTTATAGTTGCGTTCTTCGGATTGTCCGCGGTATGTTTTCTCGGAATAGATATTCCCGAATCGGTCGCCGCTTATTTGTATAACTGGACGTTATAAAAATCTTCGGCTTGGTAATATAATGTGGGGTATGCGATGTTAAGTAAAGTAAAGGGGTTAGGGCTTATAGGGCTGAACGCTTTCGAAGTCGAAGTCGAAACCGATATCGGTTCGGGACTGCCCAAGTTCGATATAGTGGGTCTTCCCGACGCGGCGGTAAAAGAATCGCGCGAGCGTGTAAGGTCTGCCATAAAAAACAGCGGAAAACGTTTTCCGTCGGGTGTGGTTACCGTAAATCTTGCGCCCGCGGATATTAAAAAAGAAGGCGCGTTTCTCGATCTTCCTATAGCGATCGGTATTGTGAAAGCGTCGTCGGATATTATCAAGTGCGATATAAGCGATTATATTTTTATCGGCGAATTGTCGCTTGACGGAAATATCAGACCGGTAAACGGCATCATGCCGCTTATTATTTCGGCTAACGCTTCGGGAAAGCGCAAATTCATTATTCCCGCGGGCAATGAAAAAGAAGCCGAATATATAGAAGGTTCCGAAGTGTATGCTTGCAGAACGCTGAATGAAGCGTTGGGGCATCTTTCGGGTGTTGCTCCGATAGAGCAGGTTGCTCATATAACTTATTCGCCTGCGTCGAAAGGCGAATTTACAGACGATCTTAAATATGTAAAAGGGCAGGCGGCTGCAAAGCGAGCGCTTGAAGTTGCGGTAAGTGGGGGACATAATATCTTGCTTGTCGGCGCGCCCGGTGCGGGAAAAACAATGATAGCGCGTTGTATTCCGTCGATAATGCCGGACATGAGTTTTGCCGAAGCGCTTGAGACCACAAAGATTCATTCGGTTGCGGGTATACTGAAAGACGGCATCGGTATTGTCGGTGCGCGACCTTTCTTTACGCCGCATCATACGGCGTCGAACGTTGCGCTTATAGGCGGCGGAAGTTCTGCAAAGCCCGGCGTTATAAGCCTTGCGCATAACGGCGTTTTATATCTTGACGAGATGCCCGAATATCCGCGCAGTACGCTTGAAAGTTTACGTCAGCCGCTTGAAGACAGAATGGTTACCGTTTCTCGTGCAAGAATGACCGTTGAGTATCCCGCAAGTTTTATGCTTGTAGGGAGTATGAATCCTTGTCCTTGCGGGAACTACGGCTCCAAAACCGCCGAATGCAGATGTTCTGCATCGCAGATAGAAAAATACAGGGCGCGAATTTCGGGACCCCTTCTCGACAGAATCGATCTGCAGATCGAAGTCGACGGAGTGTCATACGACGATCTTGCGTCCGACGGGAACGAAGAATGTTCCGCCGACGTTCGCAGGCGTGTGAACAGAACGCGGCTTATTCAGCGCGAACGGTTCATAAATGACGGAATACGCACGAATAGCGAGATGAAAGAAAAACAACTTGAAAAGTATTGCAAGTTGTCGCCCGAAAGCGAAACCATAATGCGTATGTCTTTCGAATCGCTCGGTTTATCGGCTCGCGGAAGAAGTCGTATTCTTAAAGTGGCAAGAACGATTGCGGATATGAACCTTGAAAACGACATTTTACCCGAACATATTCTCGAAGCGGTCGGGTACAGGAATTTTTCTTTCTCTAAGCGGTAATAACTATGGATAATCGGACTAAAGACCGTCTTGCGATTATTTTGCTTGATTCTTACGAAGGTCTTGAATATAAACATAAGGCAAGCGTGCTTTCTCTGTATAAAAACGCGGGCGATATTTTTGACGACGTTTCGCTTGCGGTTGAATATATAGAGAACAATCTCGGTTCGTCTGCGGCAAATACAATAGATCGGTCGTTCAATTTTTCTCAAGCGGAATATATTCTTAACAAACTTGATAAAAAGAACGTAACTGTCGTAACGTATAAAGACGAAGAATATCCGTTCTATATTCTCAACTATCCGTTGTATCCTTTGGCGTTATATGCGAAAGGAAATATCGGACTGCTTAAAGCGGATAGAAAATTTTCTATCGTCGGATCGAGAAAAACGATGCCGTTTGCGTTAAAAGCAACCGAATCCATTGCGCGGACTTTATCTGAAAATTCGGTCGTTATAGTAACGGGAAGTGCGCTCGGCGGCGATCGCAGCGCGATACTCGGTTCGGTTAAAAGCGGAAACATTATATCCGTTCTTGCTCATGGTTCTGATCATATTTATCCCGAAAGTAACCGTTCTTTAATTGAAAAAGTAGAAGAGTGCGGGCTTGTGATAAGCGAATATCCGCCCGAAACTCCGCCTGCGGCATGGCGTTACCCCGTTCGGAACAGAATAATCGCCGCGCTTGGCGACGGATTGCTTGTTTCAAGCGGTTCAACCGAAAGCGGAACAAGGCATACCGCAAAATTTGCCGAAGCATACAGCAAAAGAATTTATGCATTTCCGTATTCGCTCGGCGAAACAAGTGGCGAAATCTGTAATCTTTTAATCAAACTCGGTAAAGCGTCGCTTGTCGAAAACGCGGAAGACATCGCGTTGTGCGAAGGTATACGACTTAAAGACGGGGCAATAATAGAACTTACCGAACGCGAGCGAGAATTGCTCTCGGCTATAGACGGAAAAATAACCGTCGACGAATTATGTATAAAAACAGGTAAGAAAGCGTTCGAAATTATCCCGCTGCTTTCAATGCTCGAAATAAAAGGCGTGGTTGCCAAAGAGAACGGCAATTCTTACGTCTCTATAATGAAAATATAAAATAAATCTGAAAGAAGTTTTACGTTATCGGGCAGGAAAGCGTGATAAACTTTCAGCCTATAACTAACCCGGAGGTTATATAGAACAATGCAACTTATAATAGTCGAATCGCCGTCTAAAGCGAAAACTATCGAAAAGTATCTTAAGGGAAAATATAAAGTAGACGCGAGCGAAGGTCATATAAGAGATCTTCCCGAAAAAAGACTCGGCGTAAGCATAAATAATAATTTTGAACCTAATTATGTGATTTCTGCAGATAAAAAGCAGATAATCAAACGTCTTTCCGACAAGGTCGCAAAAGCGGATAAAGTTTTTCTCGCAACCGACCCGGACCGCGAAGGAGAAGCGATATCATGGCATCTTAACGAAGTGTTGAAACTGCAGTCCAAAGCGCAGAGAATAGTTTTTAACGAAATCAGCGAAAAGGCGATCGTCAACGCACTTGCAAACCCGCGCGAAATCAATCAGAATCTTGTAGACTCTCAGCAGGCGCGCCGCGTTCTTGACAGGCTTGTCGGTTATAAACTCAGTCCGTTCCTTTGCAAACGTATTAAAGAAGGGCTCTCGGCAGGGCGCGTTCAGTCTGTTACGTTGCGGCTTATAGTCGATCGCGAAAAAGAAATAAAGGCGTTTAATCCGCAGGAATACTGGAACGTTGTGGCAACGTTAAAAGCGTCGGTACCGCCGCAGTTCAAAACGTTACTTGTCGAAAAGAACGGAAAGAAGTATAAGCCGTCATGCAAAGAAGAAAACGACGCGCTTGTCGAACTTCTTAACAACGGCACGTTTACCGTTTCCGACGTAAAAAAGACGGTTGTTAAATCGCATGCGTTGCCGCCGTTTACAACGAGTACGATGCAACAGGACGCGTCTAATAAACTGAATATGAGTTCGCCGATGATTATGTCGGTTGCTCAGCACTTGTACGAAGGCATAGAAACGCCTAACGGACATCTTGCGCTCGTAACGTATATCAGAACGGACTCTGTCCGCGTAAGCACGGATGCGCAGAGTTCGGCAAGAGCGTTTATCGAAGCTAAATACGGCAAGGAATATCTGCCCGAAAAGACTAACTTCTATAAATCCAAGAGCAACAGTCAGGATGCGCACGAAGCCATTCGTCCCATCGACCTTTCTGTTACGCCCGAAAGCGTAAAGGGCATTCTCGATAAGAACCATTACAATCTGTATAAACTTATATACGATCGTTTCCTTGCTTCGCAGATGACTGAAGCGGTTTATGATCAGGTTAAGATTGAAGCTGAAAACAGCGGTTATACTTTCGTTACGAGCGGAAGAACGGTTGTGTTTAAGGGCTTTACCGTAGTTTACGACGATTTCCGCAAGGAAGACGAAGACAACGCCGAAAACAAACATTTACCGGAAATTAACAAAGGCGAAACGTTGCGTACCGTTAAAATCGAAAGCGAGCAAAAGTTTACAAAACCGCCCGTTCGTTATACCGACGCGTCTTTGGTTAAGGCGATGGAAGACAAGGGTATCGGCAGACCTTCGACATATGCGTCGATTATATCCGTGCTTTCGAAACGTAAATACACGACGAAAGAAGGCAAGTTTATCGTTCCGACAGATATTGCGTTCAAAATGACCGATATGCTTATCAAGTATTTCCCCGATATTATGGACGTAGGTTTTACTGCGGGGATGGAAGATAAACTCGATGATATCGAAAACGGCGGAAAAGACTGGCATAATCTTATAGGCGATTTTTACCCGCATTTTGCAGAACAACTTGCAAAAGCGAACTCGGACGGTGACGAGCTGACCGATATTGTTTGCGAAAAGTGCGGTGCTAAAATGATAAGGAAATCGGGCAGATACGGCAAATATCTTGCTTGCTCTAACTATCCCGAATGCTCGAATATCAAATCGGAAAACGTTGAAGAGTCTGACGTTTTATGCGAAAAATGCGGTGCGAAGATGATTGTTAAATCGGGAAAGTACGGCAAATTCCTTGCTTGCCCGAATTATCCGAAATGTTCCTTTGTAAAACCGATCGATGAAGAAACTACCGACGAAAAATGCGAAAAGTGCGGCGGTCCGATGGTTGTTAAAAAAGGTAAATTCGGCAAGTATCTGTACTGCACGGCTTGCAAAAATACCAAGAGCGTAACAGAAGAAGCGGGAATTTGCCCCGTTTGTCATAAACCGACGCGCAAAATGACTTCGCGTGCGGGAAAGACTTTCTACGGTTGTTCGTCTTATCCAGAGTGCACGTTTATGAGTTGGGATATGCCGACCGGCGAACTTTGCCCCAAGTGCGGAAAGTTTCTTATTTATTCCAAAGACGGAAAAACCAAACGCTGTTCCAACAAGGACTGCGACTATTCTATAAAAAATGAAAAACAATAAAGTTAAAGTCGTAGGGGGCGGACTTGCCGGCTGCGAAGCGACCTTTTATCTTGCTTCGCGCGGGTATGAAGTCGAGCTTATCGATATAAAGCCGCGTTACTTTACCCCTGCACATAAAAACGAGAATTTATGCGAGTTGGTCTGTTCCAATTCGCTTAAATCCGACGACGTGTTCGGCAATGCCTGCGGACTTCTGAAAGAAGAAATGCGAAGGCTCGGCAGCGTGGTTATTCCTTGCGCCGATCTGACAAGGGTGCCTGCCGGAAACGCGCTTGCGGTCGATCGCGACAAATTTGCCGCTTTGGTTACCGAAAAATTGAAATCGCTCGACAATGTTACGATTGTAAGCGGAGAAGTGAAAGAAGTTGATTTTTCCGTTCCGACGATTGTCGCTACGGGGCCGCTTACTACAGATTCGCTTTGCGAGTTTATAAAAAAAGAAACGGGAGCATTCTATTTTTTTGACGCGGCCGCGCCTATTGTAACAGCAGAAAGTATCGATACCGAAAACGCCTTTTTCTCGGACAGATACGGTGAACCGGGTGAAGGCGACTACTTGAATTGTCCTATGGACAAAGATACATATGAAGCGTTCTATAACGAACTTATAAACGCTAAGCGCGCCGAACTTCACGATTTTGAAAAAGACAAGGTTTTTGAAGGGTGTATGCCCGTTGAAGTAATGGCGGCAAGGGGTAAAGATACTCTGCGTTTCGGTCCATTAAAACCTGCGGGACTTACAAATCCGAAAACAGGCAGATGGGCATATGCTTGTCTGCAATTACGAAAAGAAAACGTTCAGGGTTCGCTTTATAATCTTGTCGGTTTTCAGACCAACTTGTTGTTTGGTGAACAGAAACGTGTGTTTTCGATGATTCCAGCACTTAAAAACGCCGAATTTGTAAGGTACGGCGTTATGCATAAAAACACGTTCGTAAATGCGCCGCAGTCGCTTGATAAGTATTTCAAATTGAAAAACAGACCTTTCACATATCTTGCGGGACAGATGACCGGTGTTGAAGGTTATGTGGAAAGCGCGGCTTCGGGCTTGCTTGCGGCAATCAATCTTGATAGAAATCTTTCGGGAAAAACTCCGATCGATTGGGATCCGAGAACTGTTTCGGGTGCACTTTGTTCATATATCAGTACACCGAATGCCGATTTTCAGCCTATGAACGCCAATTTCGGAATTTTGTCGCCTATTGCGTGCGGAACGGGAAGAATTCCCAAAGACGTAAAAAAGCGTGCTCTTGCCGAACGTGCGCTCTCGGAGACAGATAAAATAGCTCAGGCGCTAAAAATATAATTTACGGAGAAAAAAATATGAGTATAGAATTTCATGGCACAACGATTTGTGCCGTATCTAAAAACGGACAAACAGCTATCGCCGGCGACGGTCAGGTCACTATGGGTGAAAGCGTAGTATTCAAGAATAACGCGGTTAAAGTAAGAAGAATTTACGGCGGACAGGTCGTAATAGGTTTTGCCGGCAGCGTTTCGGACGCATTTTCACTTACCGAACGCTTTGAAGGCATGCTTAACAAATATGCCGGTAATCTTACCAGAAGTGCCGTCGAGCTTGCTGAACTTTGGCGTAACGACAAAATGCCGAGAAAACTCGAAGCCATGATGATCGTTGCGGATAAGAGTACTATGCTTGTTTTATCGGGAACGGGCGAAGTAATCGAACCCGACGGAAACGTATGCGCTATAGGAAGCGGCGGAAATTACGCTTTAGCGGCGGCTCGCGCGCTTTTTGACGAAACCGATTATGATGCGTCGACCATTGCCGAAAAAGCATTGAAAATCGCGAGCAGGATATGTGTGTTTACAAACGACCATATCACTGTCGAAAAAATCTGAAAAGGAGAAATGACTTATGGATCTTACGCCGAGACAAATTGTAAGTGAACTCGATAAATATATAATCGGGCAGGATAAAGCGAAAAAAGCGGTTGCCGTTGCTCTTCGTAATCGTTATCGCAGAAGTAAACTGCCGCTTGAAGTAATGGAAGAAATTACTCCTAAAAACATAATAATGAAAGGACCTACGGGGGTAGGTAAAACTGAAATTGCAAGACGTCTTGCAAAACTTGTAAAAGCCCCCTTTATTAAAGTCGAAGCGACGAAATATACCGAAGTCGGTTATGTGGGGCGTGACGTAGAATCGATGATAAGAGATCTTGTCGAATGTTCGATTCGCCTTGTACGCGACGAGTTTTTTACCGACGTCAAGCAAAAAGCGGAAAAAACCGCGCTCAAGCGTTTGTCTTCCGCAGTTTGTACCGCTCTTAACACCAATAGGGCCGAAGGAGTCGAAGAAATCAACCCAAATCAGGCTCTTGACGGAATTATTGCCGGAATATACGACGAAATGATTATCGAAATCGAAGTAAAGGACGTCCCTAAGCCTATGGAACTTGTTCCGGGCGGTGCGGAAATCAATATCGGAAGCATTTTCGGCGACATGATGCCGCAGAAGAAGAAAAAGAAAAAAATGACCGTTAAAGAAGCCCGCAAAATCTTTACCGAAGAAGAAGCGGACAAACTTATCGACGAAGATGCGGTTATTGCCGAAGGAGTAAGGCGCGCCGAACAGGAAGGTATTATCTTCATAGACGAAATAGATAAAATCGCAGGCAAGTCTGAAAAGAACGGCGGTCCCGACGTTTCACGCGAAGGCGTTCAGAGAGATATTCTGCCTATAGTAGAAGGTTGCTCTGTTCAGACTAAGTACGGAACCGTAAAAACCGATTATATTCTGTTTATTGCGGCGGGTGCGTTCCATGTCGCGTCCGTTCAGGATCTTATTCCCGAACTGCAGGGAAGATTCCCCGTTCTGGTCGAACTTTCAAGTCTTACCAAAGAAGATTTCAAGAATATTCTCACCATTCCAAAGAATGCTATTACGTTGCAGTACACGACGTTACTCGAAGTAGATAATATCAAGCTGAAGTTTACAGAAGACGCAATAGACGAAATTGCCGGGCTTTCTGAAGCGATAAACGAACGTTCCGAAGATATCGGCGCGCGCAGATTGCATACCGTTATGGAAAATTTGCTTGACGATATTTCCTTTAATGCTGGCGGAGATTATCCGATGACCGAAGTCGTTATCGATAAAAAATATGTGGACGAACATTTAGAAGAAGTCGTACGCAATCAGGATCTTAAAAAATATATATTATAAGCGAGATTTTTGGAATGATTAACATACCTAAGGGGACAAAGGACGTTTTGCCGTCCGAATCTTATAAATGGCATTACGTTGAAGAAAAATTAAGAGAAATTGCCTCATTGTTCGGGCTTAAAGAAATCCGCACGCCTACTTTCGAACATACCGAATTGTTTTTGCGCGGCGTAGGCGACACGACCGACGTAGTTAACAAAGAAATGTATACTTTTAACGACAAGGCTGGCAGAAGTATAACTCTTAAATGCGAAGGTACGGCAGGCGTTGCGCGTTCTTTTATTGAAAACGGGCTGTTCAACAACGCTTTGCCGCAAAAAATGTATTACGAAACCCCTGTGTTCCGTTATGAAAGACCGCAAGCGGGAAGACTTCGCGAACACCATCAGTTCGGGGTGGAATACTATGGCGCAAAAGGTGCCGAAGCCGATGCCGAAGTCATACTTATCGCTTATTCTATTCTGAAAAAACTCGGGCTTAACGTAAGGCTTAATATTAACTCGATAGGTTGCGCCGAATGTCGTAAAAAATATAATGCCGCGCTTAAGGAATATCTGAGGTCGAAAACCGATCGTTTGTGCGCGGTTTGTAATGACAGACTGGAGCGCAATCCGCTGAGAATTCTCGATTGCAAAGAAGAAGAATGTAAAAAAATATGCGCAGAAGCGCCGATTATTACAGATTATCTCTGCGACGATTGCCGCGCTCATTTCGAAAAACTGCAGGCTTATCTTACGGCGGCAGGACTTGAATTTGCCGTTAATCCGATGATCGTGCGCGGACTTGATTATTATACTCGCACCGTTTTTGAATTCGTTACCGCAGATCTCGGTTCGCAAGGAACCGTTTGCGGCGGCGGCAGATATGATGCACTGGTTGAACAGATAGGCGGTCCTAAAGTTCCGTGTGTCGGGTTCGGTATGGGGATTGAAAGAATTCTTATGCTTATGGAAGCCAAAGGCGTTGAAATTCCCGATAATTCGTCTACGAAACTGTATATTGCAAGTATCGGCGAAGATGCTGCGAAATGTGCTTTTTCGCTTTGCAACGCCGTGCGTGCGCTCGGAATAAGTTGCGAATGCGATCTTATGGAACGCGGAGTAAAGGCGCAGTTTAAGTATGCCGACAAAATCGACGCGGCGTATGTTGCAACTATCGGTTCGGGCGAGATGGAAAGCGGAAAGGTTCGCGTAAAGCGTATGAGCGACGGCGAAACGACCGAATGCGACCTTAACGCCGAAGCGATTGCGGAAATTTTATCGCGTTGAATACCGTAGAGTATAAACTTGTGCGCTCGGCAAGACGGACGATATCGGTCGAAGTCTTGTCAAACGGTGAAGTTATTGTCCGAGCACCGTACGGGGTGCCGATATACGATATAGAGTCTTTTCTTAAAAAAAGAAGCGGCTGGATATCGTCCCATGTAAAAATTGCCGAAAACAGAAAAAGAGCTCCGATATTAAAAACTGGTGAAAAGATTTATATAGCGGGGCGGATTTATGTTCTTGACGTCGGAAGCGTGTCGAGAACAAAAGTTGTGGGCAATACGTTGTTTTTGCCGATTGAAAACACAAAATCTGCGCTGTATAACTTTGTAAGAAAAGTGTTTTTGCCGTACATAACCGAAAAGACTTTGAAAAAAGCGGCGGAATTCGGCATGTCTGTTGTTCGGATAGAAGTCGGGTGCGCGCGAAAGCGTTGGGGATCCTGTTCGACGGATAAAGTTATCAGATATACCGCGTCGCTTGCTTTGATACCGGAGTTTGCCTGCGACGGTGTTGTAGCGCACGAATTATGCCATACAAAAGTAATGAACCATGGAAAAGGTTTTTACGGATTGTTATACAAAATAATGCCCGAATACGATAAGTCTAATGCATTGCGTAAAGAATACGACGCGTTTTGCTCGTATTTCTCGGAGAGTTAAGATGAAAGCAGTTGTACAGAGAGTAAATAAAGCGTCGCTTTGGTGTGACGGAAAACTTATTTCGGAAATAGAAAAAGGGCTTGTAGTTTATTTTGGGGTCGCTTGCGGCGATACTCGCGAAAAAGCCGATTATCTTGCAAAAAAAATAGCAAATCTTCGTGTCTTTTGTGATGAAAACGGGAAAATGAATCTTTCTGCGTTACAGTTGGGGTATTCAATATTGTCCGTTTCGCAGTTTACTTTACTTGCCGACGTGAGCCACGGTAATCGCCCTGGTTTTACGGATGCGGAAGAGCCGCTTAAAGCCAATGAAATGTACGAATATTTCTGCGAAAAACTCGGCGAACAGGGTATTGAAGTCAAAAAGGGCGTTTTCGGCGGAGATATGACTATCGAACAAGAAAATTACGGTCCTGTAACTATAATTTACGATATGTAATTTGTTTTTTAGGGGATCAATGCTTTAGTCCAAAAATAAAAAATCAATGCGCGCTTGATCGGCATATGCAAAGGAAATTGTGAATTTTCTGCGGCATAAGTTGGTCGGGTGCTTTTTTTGTATATTTTTTTAACCGTAAACGCATAATAGCATTATGAAAAAGAGATCTAACTGCAAGCCGTTCGAACCGATGAAACGGCTTGACGAAAACGAATCTTATATACCGCATACAACGGTTACGGAGAATTCCGGAAAATGACGAATAACAGAATTATGAGTAATAAGGCGTATTTGCAGTACGTTTCGGAAAGTACGCCGAGATCGAATGAAAGGCGCAGTCTTATAAACGCATTTCTTGTGGGCGGTTTTATTTGTTCGATCGGTCAATTTATAAGATATATGTTTATGCTTTATGCAAAATTGTCGGGCGATGAACTTGCAATGGCTACGTCGGTCGTATTGATTTTTTTCGGCGTGTTGCTTACGGGGTTCGGTGTTTACGATAATATCGGTAAGCACGCGGGCGGCGGTTCGATCGTACCGATTACAGGTTTTGCAAATTCAGTCGCGTCGCCGGCAATGGAGTTTGCTCGTGAAGGATATATTTACGGTATGGCGGCAAAAATGTTTGTTGTTGCGGGACCTATTATTGTTTACGGCGTTACGGGAAGCGTAATAGTCGGGCTTATTTATTATATTTTCGGGTTATAAAATGTCAAGAGTTATAGTTTTTAAGAATAAACCGTTTATCATATCGACGTATACGGTTTGCGGACCGAAAGAAGCGGAAGGCAATTTGTCCGGCTATATTGATCTGAAAGTTTACGATGATTACGATAATCAGCGGTCGTTCGAACTTGCCGAGCGTAAAATGCTTGCCTGCGCTATAGAACGTGCCGTAAAGAAAAGTAAGTTGAAAAGCGACGTCATAGGCGCATATATAGGCGGCGATCTGCTTAATCAGATAATCAGTTCGTCTTTTGCCGCAAGAGAGTTTGTATTTCCGTTTCTTGGCGTATACAACGCTTGTGCGACTATGGCCGAAAGTATGATTGTAGGCGCGGTTTTATGTGACGGCGGATATCTTGATAACGTTGTCTGTGCGACAAGCAGCCATTTTTCTACCGCCGAAAGACAATACAGGTTTCCGCTTGAACAGGGTACGACAAGACCCGCTCAATCACAATGGACTGTTACGGGTGCCGGCGCAAATGTGATTTCCGGCAGCGAAGTCGGAAAGGTAAAGATACTTTCGGCAGTTTTGGGTCGCGTTGTAGATTACGGCGTTTCCGACGCTAATAATATGGGGGCGGCTATGGCGCCTGCCGCAGCGGATACTTTGATTGATTTTTTTAATAATTCAACCGCTTCGCCGAGCGATTATGATCTGATAATAACGGGGGATCTCGGAGCATTGGGTTCGAGAATATTGAAAGATCTGCTATTGAAAAAAGGAATAGATATAGACTCGAATCATATAGACTGCGGCGAATTGATTTATAATGTGGACGAAGAAGAGTATCAGGGCGGAAGCGGCGCGGGATGTTCTGCCGTTGTGTTCAATTCATATATCTATAAGAAAATGTTGAAAGGGGAGTACAAACGTGTTTTGCTTATGACGACCGGAGCATTGCTTTCTACAACTTCGACACAGCAGGGTGATACTATTCCCGGCATCGCGCATTTAATAGAATTAAGTATTTGATTGCGCGTTACATATGAGTATTTTTTTAACATACGTCAAAGCGTTTGCCATAGGCGGTTTAATATGTGTATCGGCGCAGTTACTGATTAACTATACAAAAATTACTGCGGGAAAAATTTTGGTTTATTTTATGCTTGCGGGCCTAATTTTACAGGCGTTCGGATTATATAAATATCTTGTCGAATTTGCACAGAGCGGTGCAACTGTTCCTATTTGCGGGTTCGGTTATCTGCTTGCGGATGGTGCGATAAAAGGTGCAAGAGAAAGTCTGTTCGGAGCATTGACAGGCGGAATGAAAGCGGCGTCTGCGGGAATAACCGCGGCGGTAGTTTTCAGTTTTATAAATGCTCTGATTTTCAGACCGTCGAGCAAAAAAAACTGATTTATTAGTATTGTAAAAGTTTATAAAAAGACAAAAATGCAGACCTGAAATAAAAGATCTGCATTTTACTATTGTGGCGTTATGTCTAACATGATTAGATTAAAAATCGCTTATACTATCTTTAATTTTAATTGTTTTTCCGAAAGATGTTCATGATATCTTACAGGCATATAACCACGCATTGAGCGCTCGCTTAACCGTTCGTTAATCGTAACTTTGCGATAATATGTTTGCCACAATTCGGTGAACGTTTCTTCGCTGTTTTCAAGTTCTACAGAGAGCGGTTCCGTCAGTTTAACGACTCTTCTTTCTTTGCCGTTATACATAGCGATTATATTTCTTTTTACGTCGTGAAGGGCGAACGGCTGAGAAGAAAAACGAGCGGCAAAATGGGGAAGTAAAAGATCGACAATATTGTTATCTGTTGAAAAATGTGCGTAATAAACTCCGTTTACTGCAAGGGAAAACCTTACAAATCCTTTCATTCTATGTATTTCCGTGCCGATACGTTTTATAAGGTCATAAAAACGCATTACTTCGGCGCATGAAAAATCGCTTGAAATATTTGCTCTTCGTTCTAGTGTTTTTCTTATAAAATCGAAAATGACCAAGTGTTTGTTTTTTTCACCGCTTCTGAACGCATAGTACAAATCATGAAGTGCGCCTTCTCCTGCATATGTTGCAAACGCTCGGAGTGCTCGGGCGTACTTTTTTTCGTCGGTTTCGATTTCTTTTATGTCATCTCCAAAACATAATTGAACGTCTTCGTCGGTTATTACCATAGGTGTTTCGTGTGACGTAAAAGATTCAAAAATGCAAGAAAAAATGCCCATTATTGTTCCGTCGTATTTGTAAATCGTCATGACAAAAAACTCCTTTCAGAATTCTCCGCTTAAAATTTCGGAGTAAATTGTGCTGTTTGAAAACATGCTTAGTTGTGTAAATGCAGAACCGAAAAGGCTGTCTGTTTGTTGCTTGTCGGCTGAAATAAGTCGGGGGCTTTTTCCGTAAAACTTTCCGCTTATCGTAATGAAGTCTATCGCCCTCTTAAGGACAACGCGCATTCGTTTCAGTCCTTCTAAAGTGAGTGAAGAATACTTTCTTGCGTTAACTATTTTGTAAACACTTCTCATTCCTATCCCGGGAATGCGGAGTAATTCTTCGATAGGCGCAGTGTTGATCTCTATCGGAAATTTATCTATGTGTTTTATTGCCCACGCATGCTTCGGGTCAACGTCTGTTCTCAAATCTTCGTCTTCGTCAAGAATTTCATCTGCCGAAAATCCGTTGTAGCGCATAAGCCAGTCGGCTTGATACAGTCTGTGTTCGCGAAGTAACCCGACGGGTGCGGATGGAAGAAGGGCGGTTTTAGTGTTTACGGGGACATAACTTGAATAGTAAACACGTTTAAGCGAAAATTTACGATATAACGCTTGAGAGAGCCTTACAATTTTTCCGTCCTTTTCGGGCGACGCGCCGACGATCATTTGTGTTGTTTGCCCTGCGGGCAGAAATGTTGTTTTTTCCTTTTTTGTTTCCGTTTTTGTAACCGCAAGAGCGCGCATCGGCGTAAAGATTGCTTGTTTGTTCTTTTGCGGGGCAAGAGCTTTAAGGCTTGTCTCCGACGGAAGTTCTATGTTGAAACTCATTCTGTCAACAAGTTTTGCCGCTTTGTCTATAAGCGAGTAATTTGCTCCCGGTATGCCTTTTAAGTGAATGTATCCGTTGAATTTGTATTCGTTACGCAATTTTTCTACGGTACGTAAAAGCAATTCCATAGTGTAATCCGGGCTTCTATAAACGGCGGAAGAAAGAAACAGTCCTTCGATAAAATTTCTTCTGTAAAAGCCGACCGTCAGTTCGCAGATTTCTTCCGGCGTGGCGGTTGCTCTCGGCGGATCTGCCGAACGTCTGTTAACGCAGTATGCGCAATCGTAAACGCATTCGTTCGACATCAGAATTTTAAGGAGCGAAATACATCTTCCGTCCGGTGTAAAAGAGTGGCATATACCGGAGTACGCCGCATTTCCCAAGCCGCCCGATACATTCTTTCTGTCAGAGCCGGACGACGAACAAGAAACATCATATTTTGCGCTTTCGGTCAGAATGCCTAATTTTGTTTCGCTTATCATCGTTCGCGCTTTCGGCTCCTTTCTTTTTTTTGTAAAGACAGTATAACACCCGATTTTTGAAAAGTCAAACATATGTTCGCATTTTTGAAAAATACCGAAATTTTGTTTTTTGTCGTCAAATAGGTAACGAAAAAATCGTTTAGAGTAGTGTTTTGCTATCTTAAACTGTATTTTTTAGTCTTTTGACGTTTTTTGCTGAGAAGCATTGCCGTAAATATCCCGTTTTTTACGATAAATTCGGCAATCGCGTTTATTTTTCTTGTAAAATTGCCGAGAAAATGTTATCATAGTCGATGCAGATTATATCATATTATATAGCCGCGACGGAAAACTACATTCGGTCGGGCTTGCGGTGAATCAATGAACAGAATAGTTGTCGATTGTTTCGGCGGGGACAGATCTCCCGCGGCAAACGTATGCGGTGCGATCTCCGCGGCAAACGAAAACAAAAATATATCTCTTATTCTCGTAGGAAAAGAGAACGAAATCAGAGAAGAACTTGTTAAACTCGGCAAAGACGGTTACGATGCCGAACGGGTTGAAATAGTCAATGCGGATGACGTTATATCTTGCGAAGAACAGCCTACCGAAGCCGTGAAGACAAAACCAGATTCTTCTATGATGCGTTCGTTTGCTGTACTTAAAGAACGCGGCGACGCTATGGTTTCTATCGGAAGCACCGGCGCACTGCTTGTCGGCAGCGTTCTTAAAATCGGCAGAGTAAAGGGTGTGTCGCGTCCTGCACTTGCGCCTGTATTACCTACGATGAAAAACGGAAACGTTCTGTTTGTGGATGCGGGCGCCAACGCCGATTGCAAAGAAATCAACCTTGTTCATTTTGCCGTTATGGGCAGCACCTATATGAAATCGGTAATGAATATCGAAAATCCGCGGGTTGCACTGCTGTCTAACGGTCCCGAAGAAGTAAAGGGGAACGAACTGACAAAAAATGTTCACGCGTTGCTTAAGGAGTGCAAAGGAATAAACTTTGTCGGTAATATCGAAGCACGGGATATTCTTTCGGGTATATGCGACGTGGTAGTAACCGACGGTTTTTCGGGTAACATTGCAATAAAGAGCATGGAATGCGTTGCGGGTGCGGTTTTTGGTAAACTGATGGAAGAAGTAGAGAAATCGCTCTCTGCAAAAATAGGAGCGTTCTTTATGAAGAAATCTTTGCGTGCCGTTAAAAATACGCTCGACTATAACAAAAAAGGCGGCGCGGTATTTTTAGGCGCGAACAAAGTTATCGTAAAATCGCACGGCTCGTCTAAAGACAGCGCAATTAAAGCGGCGGTTCTGCAGGCGGCTTCGGCTTGTGAAAGCAATCGGACGGAAGCAATCGAAAAAGCGATTGCGGAAAATAAAAACGTCTGCGCGGCGGAGAATTGAGTTTATGAAGAATACCGACTTGTCGGCCGTTGAAAAAATAATCGGTTATTCTTTTGTAAACAAGGAATTACTGAAAGTAGCATTTACTCACTCGTCTTATTCTAATGAACACAGAGTGCCGAATAACGAAAGGCTTGAGTTTTTGGGTGATTCGGTTCTTGGCATTGTGGTGGCTAAATACTTATTTGACAAAAAAACAAAAATGACCGCGGGTGAAATGACGGCGGAAAAACAGAAACTCGTTTCCACTGTTCCATTGTCGGATCTGATACGCAAACTCGGGTTGGGTGAGTACCTTATATGCGGCGAAAGCATGCAGTTATGTAATAACAAACCGCGATCGGTTCTCGAAAATCTTTGCGAAAGCGTTATCGGGGCGATTTATCTTGACGGCGGAATGAGCGAAGCGGAAACATTCGTAAAGCGATTTTTGCTGAAGAACCCCGAATGTAGTGAGAAAAAAGTCAAAGATTACAAAAGCGAATTGCAGATATATTCGCAGTCTATAAAAGCAGGGACGCCGAAATATCAACTCGTTTCGCGTACGGGACCCGATCACGATCCGTTATTCACTATATCGGTTGAAGTTGCCGGCGTGCGTACGGCGGGTAGTGGCAAGAGTAAAGCCGAAGCGTCGCAAAAAGCGGCGCAAAGGGCGTTAAAAAAAATTACAGGCAGGAATAATTAAGTGGATTTTACAAAAATCGAACTTATCGGGTTTAAGAGTTTTGCCGATAAACAGGAAATATTATTTAACGACGGCATAACGGCGATCGTAGGTCCTAACGGATGCGGCAAGAGTAATATTGCCGACGCTATACGTTGGGTTCTCGGCGAACAGTCGGCAAAAACGCTTCGTGGTTCGTCGATGCAGGACGTTATATTCAACGGCACTCAGGATCGTAAGTCGCTGTCCTATTGCGAAGTGTCTTTGTATTTTGACAATACAAATAAAATATTCCCGAGCCTTGATTATACCGAAGTTTGCATGTCACGTAAACTTTTCCGTAGCGGCGAAAGCGAATACTCGCTTAACAAAAAGCCGTGCAGAATGAAAGACATAGTAGAACTTTTGCATGAATGCGGCGTAAGTAAGGGCGGTTATTCCATTATCGGGCAAGGTAAGATAGCGGAGATTATGAACTCCAAGCCCGAAGACAGACGTGTCATTTTCGAAGAAGCGGTAGGTATTGCGTCTTCGAAAGCGAAAAAAATCGAGAACGAAAGAAAACTCGAAAAAACGCGTGAGAATATCGTCAGAATTATCGACCTTTCGAGCGAGCTTGAAAAAGATCTTGTTCCTATGGAGCAACGTGCCGAAAAAACCCGCGAATATCTTAAACTTACGTCAGAGTTCCGTTATCACGAAATAAACTCGTATTTGTATAAAGCGGAAAATTCGCACGTCGTAAAAGAAAAAATAGACGCGCGTATCGAAGGTCTCGAAGAAGAACAACGCGCCCGTCAGGATGAATATCTGAGAACGCAGACTTCTTACGAAGGACACAGAACGGAAATGTCCGAAATCGACGTAAAGATAGGCGATTTATCCGAAAGGATTCTTGCTCTCAGCGTAGGCATGGAAAAGCAGTCCGGTATTTCGACTCTGTACAACGAAAGAATTACAAACCTGCTTGCTCAGACCAAAGAACTCGATGCCGACTGCAGGGAGAAAAGAGAAAAAATCAGATTGATAGACAAAGCCGTTTCAGCTAAAAACGATTCTGTTTCCGAAATGAAAAAAGAACTAGAATCGGCTACCAAACGGATTTCGGATATATCGTCCGAACTGGATGACGTTCTTCGTCGACTTAACGAAGGCGAATCGCTTGCGCAGGACGCGCAGAATAAGGTGCTGCAATCGGTTGAATCGCTTGCGGATATCAAAATGAACATCGGCGCGCTGTCGGGCGAAAAGAACGTTATTTCGTCACAGCAGAAAGAAGTTCTTGAAAAAATGCAGGCTCTTGCAGAAAAACGCAGAAACGTTTCGGGCGAAAAGGAAATGTGTTCTTTATCGGTGGACAAGCTGATAAAAGACGTTGCAAAACTCAAAGCCGATATCGACGATGAAGAAAAAGCTGTAAAATCGACAAACGATTTTATAGAAGAAATCGGCAATAAAATCAACTTAATCAGTTCCGAAGTCGCTTCGCTCGAAGCCAAAAAGAATATTTACAAAGGGTTAATCGAATCGTTTAACGGTTATCCCGATTCGATCAGAAACTTAATGACCGCGGCTAAGTCCGATCCGTTTTTAAGTTCTAAAATCAAAGGGCTTGTCGCGTCGGTTATTAAGACCGAACCTAAGTACGAAACGGCAATTACCACGGCTTTGGGCGGCGCACTTAACAACATTATCACCGACAACCCCGATGACGCTCGTCAGCTGATAGAATATCTGAAAAGAAACGGCGGCGGTATCGTAACTTTCTTGCCTATATCTTCGGTAAAACCGAGATTTGACAGTTCTGAAGCGATGAATGCGCTTAAAGAATCAGGGGCGTGCGGACTTGCGGCACAGGTTGTAAGGTACGACAGCTATTTCGATAACGTAATCCGTTTCCTTCTCGGTAACACGCTTATATGCGACACCATTGCGAATGCCGTTGTAGTTGCAAAAAAATACAGATTTGCGTTTAAGATCGTTACGCTTGACGGCGACGTCATCAATCCGTCCGGTTCGATGACAGGCGGTTCGAGGCGGCAGCAGGGCAGTAACCTTTTATCTACCGAAAGAATTCTTGAACAGATTGAAAAGGAACTTGCGTTAAAAGGTAAAGAACTCAGTTCTTTAAGAGGCAATAAGGAACAATCGCTCAATCAGGTTAACGAAATGATCGACGACCTTAACGCAAAAGAAGAAGAACTGAACGATAAAAAGCAAGCGTTAGCTTCGCTTAAAGAAAAAGTTTCGCTTCTCGAACAAAATCTTACTGAAGTCGATAAAGAAATCGCAGTCAATAACGTTGCGGTTAAACAGATTACCGATCGTCTTGACGAGATTACCAAGGCATATACCAATATCAATATCGATAACGAAAAACTGAACGAAGCGCGCGAAAATGCTTCGTCTGACGCGTTGAAGCATCAGTCGTTCTACGAAGAACTGCGTAAGAAGCGTGAACAACTCATTGCCGAAAATACCGATCTTCAGACAAAGAGCGCGAAAATCAAAGCCGATATAGAAAATGCCACGGAAGAAATCGCTCGAATGGGCGAAGAGCGTTCCGATTCGGTAAAAATCATTGAGCAGAACAAACAGAAGATGGGCGAAAACGAAGCGGCTATCGAATACAATAAACGCGAAGTGGAAAAAATCGCTTTAAGCACCGAAGAGCAGAGTGGGCTTAGTGAATCGCGAGCCGAACTCGATAAGGCAAAAGAACGTAAAAAACGTCTTGACACGCTTATCGCTCAGGAAGACTTAAGAAAACAGGCTCTGTCTTCGGAGATTTCCCGCATCGTCGGAAAAATTAACGACGAAAAAATGGAATTAACCAAGGTTGACAGCGAACTCGAATTCTTGCAGAAACATATCGAAGAAGAATACGGTCTTACATACGAAACCTGTATCCACGAGAAAGATCCCGAATATAATATCGCTTTCTCTAATCAGGAAATGAACAGAATCAAACGCCGTATCGCGACGTTGGGTCCCATAAACCCGACTGCCGTCGAAGAATTCAACGCTCTGCGCGAAAGGTACGAAGACTACAATACGCAGAGAAACGATCTCGAAGCGGCTGAAGCCGATCTTAACGGAATAATAAAAGGGCTTACCGACGAAATGCTCAAAATTTTCAACGAAGGGTTCGAGCAGATACGCGGAAACTTCAAGAAGATATTCAAAGAGTTGTTCGGCGGCGGTAGTGCAGATCTTGTTCTTGACTATACCGATGTAAACGACCCGCTTGAAGCAGGCGTTGAAATCGTTGCGGAACCGCCGGGAAAGAAACTCACCAAGATTTCGCTTTTGTCCGGTGGTGAGCAGGCTCTTACGGCTACCGCGATACTTTTTGCAATACTCAGAATGCGCCCGATGCCGTTCTGCGTACTCGACGAAATCGAAGCGCCGCTCGACGATGCCAACGTCGAAAGGGTTGCGGATTATCTTGAAAAGTTCTCTTCGGAAACGCAGTTTGTCGTCATTACACACAAAAAGGTTACGATGGAACATGCAAACACGTTGTTCGGCGTAACCATGCAGGAAAAGGGTGTATCCAAGATTATTTCGGTTAAACTCAGCGATATCGCCAATAACGGTGATATTGCCGACTAAATTATCGTTAACCGACCATTATCTATATTTTTAACCGACAAAAAAATTAAGGTGTAAGATGGCTTTTTTCAAAAAAATATTCGACGCGTTAAAAAAGACCAAAGACGCGTTGTCAAGAAAAATATCGGCGTTGTTTACGGGCGATAAACTCGGCGACGAGTTTTACGAAGACTTAACCGATATTCTTATATCGTCGGACGTCTCTTATTCTACCGCCGACGATATAGTCGAAGATCTCAGGTCGAGAATGAAGCAGGAACGTACAGGCGATAAGGAATATGTAATTTCTACGCTCAAAGACGTTCTTTGCGATAAACTCGACGTTGCTGGCGAACTCGATATCGAATATCCCGCGATAATAATGCTTATAGGCGTTAACGGCGTAGGTAAAACTACGACTATCGGCAAACTTGCGGCGTATTTCAAACGTCAGCATAAATCTGTACTTCTTGCCGCGGGCGATACTTTCCGTGCCGCAGCTTCGGAGCAGTTATCCGTATGGGCTGAACGTGCGGGAGTCAGAATTGTTTCGCACGGGGAAGGAAGCGATCCTTCGGCTGTCGTTTTTGACGCGGTTTCATCTATGAAAGCAAAGAAAAACGATGTCCTTATTATAGATACCGCCGGAAGATTGCATGTAAAAACAAACCTTATGGAAGAGTTGAAAAAGATAAATCGCGTTGCAAACCGTGAATATCCCGAAGCGAACTTCTATAAACTGATTGTTCTTGACGCGACGACGGGGCAGAACGCTATGTCGCAGGTTGCTGCGTTTGATGATGCTGTCGATATAGACGGCGTTGTGCTTACCAAACTCGACGGCACGGCAAAGGGCGGATTTGTTATTTCGCTTTGCGACGAAAAAGAAATTCCCGTTGCGTTTGTCGGAACGGGAGAAGGTGTCGACGATCTTGAAAAATTCGATTCGCGCTCGTTTGTCGACGGGTTGCTGTAAGGTGCGCCGTGTATAGATTATTGCAATATGTTGCGCGTTTTGCCGTTTTGTTGCTTGTTTTGCCGATGCATGAGTTTGCTCACGCGTTTGCGGCAAAAATGAACGGCGACGATACGGCGAAAATGATGGGGCGTTATACGCTTAATCCATTCAAGCATTTCGATATTCTCGGGCTTGCAAGTTTTATGCTTGTAGGGTTCGGCTGGGCTAAGCCCGTGCCTGTAAATCCTTACAACTATAGAAATTATAAGGCGGGAAGTATCTGGGTAGCCGTAGCCGGCGTTATAGCGAACTATATACTTGCGTTTCTGTTTTATCCGTTGCTTGTTTTGTCGTTCAGGCTGGCTGCCGGTTTAGCTGACGGTTCGCCGTTTGCAATTCCCGTACAATTTCTTGTATATATTTGTCTTTACGGGGTTATGCTCGACCTGTCGTTATTTGCGTTTAATCTTATTCCCGTTTATCCTTTGGACGGTTTTCGGCTTATGGACGCGCTTATAAAACGTAAAGGCAGGGGATATGAAGAATATAAACGCATAGGATACTTCGTTTTATTGGTAATCATACTTTTCAGCAGTATATGCGCGAACATTCCGCAGTTACAGTTTCTTGATATCTTCGGATATTTCATGAATTTCTGCGTAAAAATTATAGGTTATCCGATCAGTTTATTCTGGGATTGGGTATTAGGAACAGATTTCCGTTTTGTTTTATGGAAGATTATAGCGTAAAGAATTTTGAAACGATATTCGATTATAATACGCGTGCGGGCGATTTTAACGGACCGCTCGATCTTTTGTTATGCCTTGTAAGACAGGCAAGGATAGAGATTAAAGATATATTCTTATCGGAAGTGACCGAGCAGTTTATGCAATATCTTGAAATGCACGACGAATTGACGATCGAAACTCGCGGCGAGTATTTAGGCGTTGCGGCGACTTTGCTTTATGAAAAATCAAAAGCGTTGTTGCCTAAGATAGAAGATATTTTTCCCGAAGAGCAGGAAGATCCCGGGCAGGCGCTTATAAGACGTCTCGAAGAACTTAAACTTTTTCAGGAAATGAGCGTTAAACTCAAGGAAATAGAAAATGTCGATCGTTTTTATAAACCGCCCGAACCGACTGCGCGAGAATGTCGAATAGTTTTTAACAGTTTCAGTCTTGATAAATTGGTTAAAGCTTTTTCTGAACTGTTATCACGCGTAGAACTTGACAGAGAGATATACGCAAAGAAAGAAATACCTAAAGAAGTATTTACCGTAAAAGATAAAATGACTTTGATTCAGGAAAAAATTCTTGATTGCAAAGAATGCAGTTTTTACGAACTATTCAGATACGGGGCTTCGAAAGCGGAAATAATTACTACCTTTCAGGCGGTGCTTGAACTTCTTAAACGTCAGTTTATAAAAGTCGAGCAAGAAGGCGTTTTTGAAGAAATAACCGTATTGTTGAACGAAAACAGAGGAGGTGACACCGTTGGCGAATTCGGAGACCTTAGCGAGTATAATTGAGTCTGTCGTTTTTGTTTCGGGAACGGCGATCGCGGCGAAAGATATTGCGGATAAACTTGAAGTATCAGAAAAACAGGTTTTGGATGCTGCAAAGAAATTGCAGTCCAAATACGATGAAAAAAGCGGCATAAATTTGCTGATTTTCAATAAGAAATTGCAGTTTTCGTCTAATCCGAAAAATGCCGAAGACGTAGCTTCGGTGCTTAATCCGATAAGAGAAAAAGCACTTTCAAAAACGCTTCTCGAATCGGCTGCAATTATCGCTTATAAACAGCCGGTTACAAGGCTCGACCTTGAAGAAATAAGGGGCGTTGACAGCGAATACGCCATTCAGACTTTACTTAAACTCGGAATTATCGAAGTTGTGGGACGAAAAGATGCGATTGGTCGCCCCGTACTGTTCGGTACGACCGACGAATTTCTTAAACGCTTTCAGATATCGTCTCTTGACGAATTACCCGACTACGACAGTTTACTTGCCGCAATCAACGTTAATAAGAAAGGCGATTATCTGTTTGAAAAAGATACCTACGATGAGAGTAAAGATCCCGAACTTGCCGCTCTTTATGCGGCTCAGGGGGCTGGCATAGTCGTAGACGACGGAACAACGAGTACGGCCGCTAATCAACAAAATGTTTCAAGCGGCTCGATAAACGGCGAACCGCAGGAAGATGAAGACTTTGATCTTGACGAAATAGAAGAAGATTTACCTGACTTCCTTGTCGGCGAAGAAGTTGAAAAAATCGAATAAACATTTGCAAATGCAGATAGAAAACGGGAGCGAATACTTCCGTTTTTTTGTACCGAAAAAGACAAGTGCCGCAAATTGTTCATGCATAAAAGTAAATCGATTGCGAAAAATATTTTTATGCGCGAGTTATGGCTTTTCTTTTTGGGTAATGCGTTCTTTCTTTTTCCGTTCTATATCGGAGTAACAGTTGTAACCGATGTTACGGAAAACAAATTGTGTTTTGCGTTAAGTTTATACGGTATCGGTCTTATAGGCGGGTATATCACGCGTGATGGGCTTAAATTTTTTATACACGTTACTTCAAAAAAAGCGTTTTTATTCGACCTTGGTAAGTTTATCGGCGACAGAAAAAAGCTGATTAAAGTAAGGGGAATAACGCCTTTGACGTTTCGCACGGTAACGAGAATAGGTGTGGATAGCCCTTATATAGATCTTCTTGTTCCGTTGTATGCGGCATCGCAGATTGTGCCGCCGATTATAAACGAAAAATTTCCCGGGGTAAAAATTAAGAATGATTTTTTATTAAGACCTGGTGAAAATATATACGCTTTTTGTGAATTTTCATTCGCATTCAATTTATTTTCTTTGAATACTATATTGTTTAATTCTTTATTAAAAAAGGTGGTGAAATTGTTTGAACGAAAAAAACACGGTAACAGAACTCGTAGAGCGTACGCTTAAGAATATTGACCTGACCGTTGAGTCCGAAAAAGTTGTCGGCGAAAGAATCGTGAACGAAAAAGGACAGACCGCCGTCCCTATAAACTCGGTTACGGTAATGACCTTCAGCGGCGGGGGGGAATATGGAGAAGTAAAGATGTCAACTATGCAAGGCGAAAAATTTGCAGGCGGCAACGTAACGGTAAAAAGTATAAAACCGCAGTTCTTTGTGTTAGACAACGGCAAGGGCTTTTCTGTAGTTGACGGATTTGATCCATTGTACGGTCTTCTTGCTGCAATAAAAGAACTTACCGATAAAATTAAAAAATGAAAAAGCTTTCAAAATTATTGATTATATCCTTGTTATTTGTTCTTATCATGTCAGACGTAACTGTCGTTGCGAATGCGTCCGGCGGCTCGTTTATAGTAATGGATACTAACAGCGGAAGGGTGCTTTATGAAGATAATTGCAAAGAAAAAAAGCCTATTGCAAGTCTTACAAAAATAGCGACTTGTATTACTGCTCTGAAATATGTTCCGCTCGAAGATGTTGTTGAAATCAAAGACGAATGGAGCGGGATAGAAGGATCGAGTATGTATCTTAAATCGGGTGAAAAATTCACAGTGAAAGAGTTGCTTTACGGACTTATGTTAAGATCTGGAAATGACGCAGCAACCGCAATTAAAGGTTATGCCGAATGTAAAGGAATTGATTTTATAAAGTGCATGAACGAAATGGCAAGATCTGTAGGCGCGTGTGATTCGGAGTTTGTTAACCCGCACGGGCTTGATCATCCGACACATTTGTCTACCGCATATGACGTTGCATTATTATGCAGATACGGAATGAATGATCCGACTTTTTCTAAAATCGTATCTACAAAGAAAATTACAATCGGACAAGGTGAAAGCACTCGAGTTTTAATCAACAAAAACAAGTTACTTTCAAGGTATTCGTACGCGGACGGAATTAAAACGGGTTACACGAAAAAATCGGGAAGATGTCTTGCGTCGTCTGCAAATAAAAACGGGTTCAGACTGGTTTGCGTTGTGCTTAATCATTCGTCGACATATGAAACTACTGAAAAGTTATTTGACGATTGTTACGCAAAGTACGAGAACGTGTTGTTGCAAAGTAGTGAAGAAGCTGTCGGTTACTATGAGAAGAACGGGAAAAAGGTCCCGTGCGGCGTTGCAAACGATGTGTATTATCCGCTTACTCACGAAGAAAAAGCGCAAATCATTAAAAAGGTTTATATAACCTATGACGGCGGTTTACCTATAAAATCGGACGTACCGACAGGGGTAATTGAGTTTTATCTTGAAAAACAGTTGCTTTTTTCGCAAAAATTATATAGTATTATGGCATAAAACTTTAAGAAGAGAACTGTATGAGAATAAACAAATACCTTGAAACTTGCGGAGTAGGAAGCCGCAGATACTGCGATACGCTCGTTGCCGACGGAAAAGTTATAGTAAACGGCAGAGTTGCGAAGATCGGGCAGGATGTAGACGAAAAAGACAGCGTATCTGTCGAAGGCCGTAAAGTAACGTCGGCGACCGTAAAAAAACTGTATTTTATTATGAATAAGCCGAAAGGTTACGTTTGTACGGTAAAGGACGATAAAGACAGAAAAACGGTAATGGAATTGTTGCCTAAACTTCCGACTCGTGTTGTTCCTGTCGGCAGGCTTGACTACGACAGCGAAGGGTTGCTGATTTTTACGAACGACGGCGAACTTGTTAACAGACTTACTCATCCGCGTAACGAAATTCCTAAGACTTATATTGTAAAAATCGAAGGCGATATACTCGAATCTTCGCTTGCAAAACTTCGTGCGGGCGTTGAACTTGACGGAAAAGTTACCAATCGCAGTACTGTAAAAGTTATATCGTCCGACGATAAATTTACCAAACTTTCGATTACGATTACCGAAGGCAGAAACAGGCAGGTAAGGCGTATGTTCGAAGCGGTCGGAAAAGAAGTTGTTTTCCTTAAACGTTACAAAATCGGAGATCTTACGATTTCGGGCGTAGACAGGGGAAAATGCAGACCTTTGTCGAGAGCGGAAGTAGAATATCTGAAAAACTTGTAAGTATATCCGAACCGATAACCCGTCGGAAGCGGATTGCGGATTCTTTACATATTTTAACGGGGGTCCGCATATGAAGAGATATAAAGGGTGGTTTATCTGTCTGCTTATAATATTTGCCGTGCTGTCGGCTGCGATAGCGGTGAATATGATTTATAATGGTGCCGCGCCTACGTCGCTGATCTTTATATAGCGGTTGCTGGTGCGGAAACACGGTACATTCGGATAAACGACAAAGAACGAATTATTAAGGTAAATTGTAAAAGAGAATGAAAACCGAAAACCGAGAGTTTTTTGATAAAGAAATTGTCCGAATAAAAGATGAATTCGGAAAAAAATTTAAGGAATTAGCCGGAATGACAAAGGCAAAACTTGTGACCGTTTATTCCGACATTCTCGGCGACGAATACGTCGAGGCGATATCCCGCGGGCAAAAACTTGCCGAAAGATATAAAGAATTGATCAATATCGCATTTGAATACGCGGCTCAGGGCGGCGGTAAGGAACTTGTTGCCGAAATATCCGCGTATGCAGACGAACCGAGAAAGAACGATAAAGATAAAACCGAAGCGGTGAGCCAGTTACTCGATCGAATAATGGATATTCTCGAAGTCGATTATATGGATATTGTTTCTCTTATAAAGCGCGTTCAGTGTGAAATGACCGAAAACGATGAGAAAATTTCCGAAATAATGAGTTTGCATGAAAGTGAGTTGAAAGATGCTCGCTCACGCGTTAAAGAATATTTCAGAAAAGAACTTGAAAAGATGCTGTATAATTTTTCGGCTCAGATAGCCGATCTTAAACGCGCTTGCGGCGTTGAGTCTGATGCCGTTGCCGATAGCATAATCGTTTCGGATATAGAAACGCCATGTGATAAAGATATCGATTTTAACGAAGATTTTATCCCGTTCAAGAAGAGTAAAGGCACATTGAACTGATTTTCTTGATTAAAGTGGAAAAATGTTTAACGCTTGATACTTGATATCCGTCGCAAATTTAGTGACAGGCAGAAAAAAGCTTATTTTTGCCGCCAAAGTTTTAATTTGGCGGTATTTTTTTGTCTTTTACGGGATTTTTCGTATAATGTAAGTTAAAAAATAAAAAAACCGATAAAAAACGATTGTTTTTTTCAAAAAAAAGTTATATAATACGGTAGCTGTTTCGATGAAGGCGTTTCGTCGGGGCGGTACTACGAGGCGTAGCGCAGTTTGGTAGCGCGCTTGGTTCGGGACCAAGAGGTCGTGGGTTCAAGTCCCGTCGCCTCGACCATAAGAAAAGCATGGGTTTGATACAAATTGTGTCAGACCTTTTTTCTTTGCAGATAGGAAACTTTATCCTTTCCGCCAGTAAACTATAGAGCTTTGTAGAAGTGCCAAACGGCATTTTTACGAAGCTCTTTTCCTTTTTATATATTGCTATAGAACGAAAGCTTTATCAACGGGACGATAGGTGCTTTTACTTGTGAATCTGTCCATTAGTAAAAATAAGTAGAAATTATAGACAAAACCGCAAAAAAGTGATACAATAACGATACATACTTCAGAAAGGGGAGTATTAACACAGATTAATAGACCGCTACTAAAACTATCTAAACAGAAAATGTATGCATTCCGTTATTTTTTCTGTAATTGAAAACACTTTTTTCAGCAAATCTCAACGATAAAAAATATATAAAAGGAGTTAGCTATGAAAATACTATCTATGAAAAGCGTAAGAAAAGAATATCATACCGGTTCTTTGACCGTACCCGCTGTAGAAGATGTTTCGTTCGATTTGAACGAAGGGGAATTCGTAGTAATTCTCGGCGAGTCCGGAGCGGGGAAAACCACTCTTTTGAATCTTTTAGGCGGAATGGACACGGCAACGAGCGGTGAGATTGATGTTGATGGGCAAAATGTAACTTCGTTTAACAAAAAGAAGCTGACCGACTATCGACGCTACGAGGTAGGTTTCGTTTTTCAGTTCTACAATCTTATGCCTAATCTTACTGCACTTGAAAATGTAGAAATTGCCGTTGAAATATGCGATAA
>CAKQXZ010000010.1 GCA_934292955.1 uncultured Clostridia bacterium | reverse complement strand
CGTCTATAAGTCGATTATCGGCATATAGGCGGGTTGCTTTTTATATTTTGGGCGGTTTATATCGGTAAAGTTTTATGGCGGCTGATATCATAATTATATGTGAATAGTGCATTGTATAATAATTGTAAATCGCGGCATACTGTTATTGCTGCGTTTTGTAAGGCGCGGCTTTAACAGGAGGGAAAATGAAAATAGCAAACATAATTGCCTATGTTCTTGTGCTTATCGGCGCAATCAACTGGGGACTGTTCGGGTTATTCGGTTTTAACCTTGTAGGTTTTCTGTTTATGGGCGCAAGATCGGTCGGAGCGATAGTTGTTTATTCGCTTGTTGCACTGGCTGCAATCTGGCTTATTATTTCGCCCGTTATAACCAACGGCAAACTCGAAATGGCAGGTAACTAAGTTTAACTTCTATTACCGCTTTAAGCGGGAAAACTCTTAAAATAGCGAATAATCGACTTATAGGCGGATTTTTTTACCGTCATAAAGGTCGATTATTTTCTTTTTTCGGCAATTTTATAAGCCGCCGTTTAAGATAATTAACGCCGTTCTGATTTATTAAAATCGATATTTTTCCGGCACCCCGAGCAAATCGTAAACGCTTACTTCGTAAAGAATGGAAAGTTGAATAAGTTTTTCGTATTCGGGGCGAGAGATATCGTTTTCCCAATCGCTTATGTTCGACTGATGAATCGCCATTTTTTCTGCCACTTGTTTTTGCGTTAAGCCGCTTTCTTTTCTTGCTTTTTTGAATAAATAACCGTAATTCATGTTTTTTATTCTAACAAAATGTGCAATACACATTGACAAATATGTGCAATGCACATATAATATAATTATGGCGAATTGCAGAAAAAACAAACCTGACGATAAAGAATTACAAATAAAATCAAAAAAGCGGGTAGCGGCGCATGGCGAAGTATTTACAAACGAACGCGAAGTTAAAGCCATGTGCGATTTAGTTGCACAAGAGTGCGACCGCATAGACAGCCGTTTTTTAGAACCTGCTTGCGGCAACGGCAATTTTTTAGCCGAGATTATAACCCGCAAACTTGCTACGGTCAAAAAACTTTATAAATCTAACCCGTATGACTACGAGCGGTATTCGGTGCTTGCCGTAACGAGCATATACGGCGTGGATATTCTTGCCGACAATGTTGAAGAGTGCCGAAAGCGGCTTTTTGATATATGGAATAAAGAGTATAAAAACGCGTGCAGAAAAGCGACACTGCAAGAAACGTGCGACGCGGTTAAATACATACTTTCAAAAAACATATTGTGCGGCAATGCTTTAACGCTTATGTGCGTTGACGAAAATCAAAAAGATACCGAAACGCCGATAATTTTCCCCGAATGGAGCCTTATTCTCGGCACTAAACTTAAGCGGCGCGATTTCAGGCTTGACGTAATGCTAAAAGCCAACGATAAGCCAAAAAGCGGACAAGCGTCTTTATTGGATATCCCCGAAGAAATACGCAGATATATTTCACAAAACCCCGTTACTAATGAATATATGGCAGAGCCGATATGCGAATATCCGCCCGTGCATTACAGGAAGGTGCAGGAAAATGGCTGAAACTTTTTTTGATAAAATTTACAAAAACAAAACTTTGCATACGCCGGACGTTTTGTCTTGTCTGGCAAATTTAAGCAACGACGAAGTGTTTACTCCGCCCGACGTGGTGAATAAAATGCTCGACTTGTTGCCGCAGGAATTGTTTTCCGATCCGAACACTACGTTTTTAGATCCCGCTTGTAAAACGGGCGTGTTCCTGCGCGAAATTGCAAAACGCCTGATTGTGGGTTTGCAAGATAAAATTCCCGACCTTAACGCGCGCGTCGATCATATTTTTCATAAACAACTTTTCGGCATTGCAATAACCGAACTTACAAGTTTGTTGTCCCGCAGAAGTTTATATTGCTCTAAATATCCGAACGGCGATTATTCGATCAGCCATTTCGATACGGCTGAAGGGAATATCCGCTATCGCAGAGTTAATCATACATGGGCGGGCGATAAATGCAAGTTTTGCGGCGCAAATAAGACCTATGACCGCGGCGATGAAAAAGAAAATCACGCTTACGAATTTATACATACAACCACACCGGAGAAAATTTTTAATATGAAATTCGACGTAATTATTTCAAACCCGCCGTATCAGTTGTCCGACGGCGGCGGCACCGGTTCAAGCGCAATGCCGATTTATCAATACTTTGTAGAGCAGGCTATGAAATTAAACCCACGCTACTTAACAATGATTATTCCTGCAAGGTGGTATTCGGGTGGAAAAGGGTTGGACGGCTTTAGAAATAATATGCTAAATAATAACCATATTCGTTATCTTGTAGACTTTTTTAACGCCGCCGACTGTTTTCCAAATGTTGATATATCAGGTGGTATTTGCTATTTTTTATGGGATAAGAATAATATTGGTGATTGCATGGTTGAAACTCATAGAAATCAGAAAGTTTCAAAAATGCAAAGACCTTTATTGGAAACAAATGGAGATAGTTTTATTAGGTTTAATAATGCTATAAGTATATTACATAAAGTGCAAAAATTCAATGAAAATTCGTTTACAAATATTGTAAGTGTAAGAAATCCATTTGCTATAGAAGCGACGACGGAAATTTATAGTGATAATCGACAAGATTCTGATTTGTTGCCTGCTTTTGCATATCCAAAAAACGGTTTTATTAAGAAATCATGCGTTCGTCAAAATAAAGAGTTGATAAATGTTTATAAGGTATTTATTGCAAAAGCATATGGGGAACGTGGAGATTTTCCTTATAATGTTTTGGGTAAACCATTTATAGGCGAGATCGGTAGTTGTTGTACTGAAACCTATCTTATTGTAGGAGCAAATCATAATAGACAAATTGTTGAAAGTATCAAAACTTATATTAAAACTAAGTTTTTTAGATTATTTGTTTTGTTCAAAAAGAATACGCAAAATGCGGCAAAAAATGTTTATCAATTTGTTCCTATGCAAGATTTTTCTAAACCGTGGACGGATGAAGAATTATACAAAAAATACAATTTAACACAAGAAGAAATTAACTTTATCGAATCTATGATTAAGCCTATGGAGTGATAATATGAGTGATATAGAAAAAATAATAATGTTTAATTTTGGAAAGCAAAACTCATATAGATATTATAATGAGTTTAAGAGTGCTATTGATAGTAAAAATGCGGATAAACTTTACAATTGTAAATTGTGGCGTTATCTAAATGCACTTTTGGAAAACAAACAAAAAGAGATACCGCTTGCAAAGGGAAAAGTTTTATATCGAGCAAGGAAAATAAATGATTTTCAAATTGCAAAGACGCAAGGGGTATCGTATAAAGAAAATAAGTTTACGGGATTTGATGAAATAAACTCAAAAGAACCGCCTATTTGGTTGACCAATGAACAAAGATGTACGCCTATGGGAGTATCGGTGTTATATACGGCAGAAGATGAATATACAGCCTGTGCGGAATTGAATCCGTCCCATGGAGAGTGCATTTCAGTCGCTAAATTTATTGTGCAAAAAGACCTAAAAATATTAGATCTGAAAACGGATCAACGTGTTTCTTTGGGTGAAAATGTTAGTGATTTAGAAAAAGCGGCGTTTGCGCAGGTAATAACAAAAATAATGTTACAGTTTGCCATATCCGTAGCAGACCAAAGCGAATATGTATACTCTCAGATGGTTGCGGATTTGGTTAGAAAATCAGGATATGACGGCTTAATGTATATGTCGTCTAAAACGGGTGGAACAAATATTGTTATTTTTAATTGTCATGAAAGTTTTGTTAAATTTATTGAAAGCAGAATTATATACTCTTTTTTTAATACATATTGCTTTTATGACCTAAACAACAAAGAAAAAGTTGTTCCGCGAGAAAAATATAAAATAAATATGTCGGCGGGACTTAATCAACAAGAAATAGAGCAAATATGTAAGGATATAATAAAAGAGTTTATAACCAAAAAGGACGACGAAAACCATGGCGAATAATATAAGTCTTTCTGAAATATTACATAAACGCCCGACGGTGGCGCCGACTATTTACGGCTACGTTTTGCCCGACTTGAAAGACCACGACGGATATATAAAAATAGGGTATACCGACCGAAAAGACGCCGAAACGCGGATAAAAGAACAACTGCACACGGCGGCGATAAATTTCAGAATTTTATTCAAAGAATCGGCAATGCGTTCGGACGGAACGTGTTTTACCGATAAAGACGTACATAGATTGCTCCGCCACAAAGGTTTTGTGCAATTAAACGAAGGAACGGACAGAAACGAATGGTTTCGCTGTACGTTATACGACGCGCTGACTGCCATTGAAGAAGTTCGCACCGAAACGCGGTTTGAAGGCAATCGTACCCGAAATTTTACCATGCGCGACGAGCAAAAGAAAGCGGTCGGCATGACAAAAGATTATTTTTTGCAGGCGAAAAAAGACGATCCCGCGCGCCCGCCGAAATTTTTGTGGAACGCGAAAATGCGTTTCGGCAAGACTTTTGCCGCTTACGAATTGTGTAAGGAAATGAATTTCAAAAAAGTTCTTATACTTACATTTAAGCCCGCGGTAGAATCGGCATGGCAGGAAGATATTTCGCGGCACGTCGATTTTAAGGGCTGGCAGTTTGTAAGCAATAAAGAAGCGAAGTTCGACGCGAAAAAATTAGATAAGCAGTTCGAGTCTTGCAATAAAGATATGCCTATCGTCGTTTTCGGTTCTTTTCAGGACTTGCTCGGCACGAACGAAGCGGGTGGCATTAAGGCTAAAAACGAGTTTATTCACACCACCAACTGGGATATTATCATATTCGACGAATATCATTTCGGCGCGTGGCGTGAAAATGCGAAAAAACTGTTTGAAAACTACGACGAAGAAAACGACGATTTCGACCTTGAAAAATATCAGGCGGAAGAAGCGGGCAATGCCATAAACGAATCGTTTTTGCCTATTACGTCGGATCATTATCTGTATTTATCGGGTACGCCGTTCCGCGCGCTTAATTCGGGTGAGTTTTTAGAAGATTCGGTTTTTAACTGGACTTATTCGGATGAGCAGCGGGCAAAAGAAAATTGGGATATATCTCGTGGCGAAAACCCGTATGCGGCGTTGCCTAAAATGGTTATGCTTACTTACAAAGTGCCCGATTCGATTACTTGCAACGTCGCCATAAACGAAGGGTACGACGAATTCGATATAAACGAATTTTTCAAAGCCGAACTTGTTGAAAAGGGCAAAGCGGAGACGGCAAAGTTTGTTTACGAAGACGACGTGCAGAAATGGCTGAAAATGATTCAGGGTAGTTATATGCCTGTTGACGGGTTGAAACTCGGCGCAGAACGACCGCCTATGCCATATTCCGATACCACGCTTTTGAACGTGTTGACGCATACTTTATGGTTTTTGCCGAATATTGCAAGTTGCTATGCAATGTATAACTTGTTGCGGCAGAAACAAAACGATTTTTTTAACGATTATAAAATTATAGTGTGCGCGGGGACTAAAGCGGGCGTAGGATTAGACGCGCTTGCGCCCGTGCTTAACGCTATGGGCGATCCGCTTGAAACAAAAACCATTACTTTATCTTGCGGAAAACTTACGACCGGCGTAACTGTCCGCCCATGGACGGGCGTGTTTATGCTACGCAATCTTAAGTCGCCCGAAACGTATTTTCAAACGGCTTTCCGCGTGCAGTCGCCTTGGGAAATAGTTGACGAGCATGGCGATAGGCAAGTCGTAAAGCAGGAATGTTACATTTTCGACTTTGCTTTGGAGCGCGCGTTGCATCAGATTGCGGACTATTCGTGCAGATTAAAGGTTGACGAAACAAGCCCCGAAAAAAAGGTTAAAGATTTTATTTCGTTTTTGCCTATTCTTGCGTTCGACGGTTCGTCGATGAATCGTATCGACGCGCAGGATATTTTAGATATTACATATGCGGGAACGTCTGCAACCTTGCTTGCCAAACGCTGGCAGACCGCGCTTTTAGTTCACGTCGATAACGACACGCTTAAAAAGTTGCAGAATAATCAGGACGCGTTGGACGCGCTTATGCGGATTGAAGGGTTTCGCTCGTTAAATGCCGAAATTCAGACGATTATCAACCGTTCGGAAAAGATTAAGCAACTTAAAAAAGAAAAAGGCGATAATTTAACGCTCGCCGAAAAGAAGGAACTCACCGAAGAAGAGAAAAACACCAAGTCGCTCCGTAAACAGGTGCAGGAAAATTTGTTGAAACTTGCGGCGCGGATACCTGCGTTTATGTATCTTACCGATTACCGTGAACAGACGATAAAAGACGTTATCACGCAGATCGAACCCGAACTTTTTCAAAAGGTTACGGGGCTTACGGTCAAAGATTTCGACGTACTGTGTTCTATCGGGCTGTTCGATTCGGAAAAAATGAATCAGGGCATATTCGGGTTCAGAAAATACGAAAATGCAAGTCTGTCTTACACGGGTATAGATAAGCACGAAGGCGAATCGGTCGGCGGATGGGATACCGTTTTGCGCCGCGAAGAATATGAAGCGTTATACAGCAAGCAACAGGCGACTATAACAAGCCTTGAAGAAGCGATTATTCCCGAAAAGTTCCGCAATAGGTCGATTATCGATACAAATGTCGAAAAAGAAGAAGCAGTTATGACTGCCGCAGAAAGCGTTTCGGAAAATGACGAAACCGAAGAAATTCCCGATTATTTCGTGCGGTTCGGCGTAGGTGTAAAAGTTATGCATAGTAAATTCGGGTTAGGTACGATAGTCTGGGCGGATAAAAACAATTATTATTTCCGCGTAAAGTTTGCCGTCGGCGAAAAACAGTTTTTGTTCCCTATGGCGTTTGAAAAGAACTATCTTAAAATTGCAGAAGAATAAATGACGGTCGGCAAAATTGCCTTAACAAACAATAATAAAACCGCGGATAATCGACTTATAGCCCGATTTTCCGCGGTTTTTCTAGTTTGTTATTCAGTTGATTTTGCGGCGGTAAATCAATCGCTTAATAAACGATAAACTTCCGCACTTTTTAGCGGCTACCGAAAAATCAGATCGTCGTGTTGTGGTCGTTAATCGTTAAACCTAAATACGCGTTTATCTGTTCTTTGTAGAAGTTTGCAACGTTAGCGAGCGTTTCGGGCGCAAACGGGTTTGAAAGGCCGACTTTTTCGGCTAATTCGTTAAGATAGTGGTTTTCGCCGTAGGATACCACGTTAAGATAGTCCGCAACGGGCGTTTCGCTTGCCCATATTTCGGAAGCGAACACCATCGACGCCGAATAACTTATGCAGTACGACGGCGAGCCGTAGAAGTGCGTTATGTCGTAGTAATCGTATGACGGTTCGCCTGTATCGTTTTCTACAGTCCAATATTTTTTCCAGATATTGTCGAAAGTTTCTTCAAAATAGGTGCGGTTAAGCATGCTTTCGTCGGCGTTGTAAACGGTGTATTCGAACTCGTCGAATAAACAGTTGGAAAGCATTGACCATACGCTTTGCAACAGAATGTTATCTGCATAAGCGGTGTAAACGTCGCCGCGGCCGTATTTTTCAAACACGGTTTTAACGGCGGGCAGGGTGAGCAGTTCGAAACATTGAGAATGCGTTTCTGCAAGGTCTATGCCCGTTATGTTTACGTCGCCTTCTTTATCAGAATCTGTTGCGAATATCGCGTTATAATGTCCGAATTCGTGAACAATAGTGCTTAAATCGTTGAGAAGAGCGCCGGACGCGTCTATGAACATAAAGCCGTCGCTGTACTGCTGGAACTCGATTACGAAACTGTTGGGATATTTGCTCGAGGAAACGTTGAAGTCGTAAAGCCCGAGATTCATCATGTAATCCCAACGGGAAGACATTTCGGGCGCAGTCGCCTTAATTATTTCGGGCATATACTGTTTTATCTGATATTGCGAGATAAGGCTGCGCCTTGCGCTTTCGGTAATGTACGCCGAAGAAGATTGTTTAAGCGCCTTGCCTATTTCGTAGAAGTTCTGCGAAACAGCCTGACGGAAGGGCGCAATGTCGTCGGGCGAATAGTTGCGACCGTAAACCTGTTCGTAAGCGTAATCGTGATAGTTTTTATAGGTGTTGCCGTCGGAGTCTTTATTGAGCGCGGCGATTTTGTTGCGCGTTACGATAAGGTTTTTGTAAATTCCGGCAAGTTCGTCGGCAAACGCAGGATTGTTTTTCGAACCGGCGGAATAAGTCGCCGAGTATTGATTTACAAGCGCGCTTTCTTCGCTTTCAAGCTCAAGAAGTTTATCCGATTTAACGGGGCGGTTCAGAATCATGTCGGCATAGTCTTGCCCGACGCTGTCTATAATAAGGCTTGCGTATTCGGACTTGAGTATGGTCTGCTCCATTTCGATTGCCGAGTTGTTAAGTTGATTGAAATAAGCGTCGATATATTCCGCGCGTTCTTTTGCCGCAGAGTCGTTAACGTCTTTGTAATATTCGAGATAGGCGACCGTGCGCGAAGTCATAGCTTCGTTGTATTTCAGATAGAACGACGTGCGCTTTGCCGTAACCGCACTGCTTTTGTTGCTCTCGCCGCAAAGAGTTTTTATCTCTTCAAGCAGTTTCGCAATGGCTTCTTCGTCGGGTGCGACGTATTTGCGCTGAGAATAGGCGGGGGGATTGTAAAGGTTGATTATTCCCTTGATTATTTCACACCCCGAAGACGTGAATATAACGCAGACGAGAAGAAATATCGTCGCAATTTTGTTTATTCTTTTCATGGTGGGTATTCCTTGTTTGTTGTTTTTTCATTATTATACATTCGGGCGTTTCTTTTGTCAAACGAAAAACCGCTTTCGTGTGTTCCGTTATCGCGCGATATATGGGGGTGTGGAATTATTGAATGCGGTGTTGCGTGTGTTTGACGAATGGCGGGGCGTTGGGGGGCGTGCGGCTGGCGCCTGGATCCTTCGTAAGCAGGGCAAGGGGCGCGTCTCAGGATGACTATACATCGGTTCGTCATGTTGAGCGGAGCGAAGCAAAGGCGAAACATCTAGGCGATAGCCGCATAAAAATAAGGTTTGTGTTTGAATATGCGTTGTTAGTCCGCTCTCGTCTTTTACTCGCAGGCTCGTAAAATCCACTCTCCCCAAAGGGGGAAAGCGAATATTGATTGCGTTAGGAATAAGAATATAAGGTTGGCGGATTATTGAAAAGTACGGCACTGCGTGCCTGGATCCTTCGTAAGCAGGGCAAGGGGCGCGTCTCAGGATGACGGAGAACAAAAAAGCCGCCGCGATTATTCCGCGGCGGTAGTTTTTGTTTGCCTGTTATTTATTAAAAAGTTCTTTGTATGCCTTGCTGAATTTAACGGTGGGAGATTTGCAGGCATCGATGGTGAGTTTGTCGCCCGTTTTGGGGTTGATTCCGTCGCGTGCGTTTTTACTCTTAATATCGAAAGTGGCAAATCCTGAAACGTGAACGTATTGCCCGCTTTTAAGCACGCCGGTAAGTGTGTCTACGAGCGTTTGAAAATATAGTTCCGCTTCTTTGATTGTTACGCCGAGATTGTCCGCATACGCTCTGATGAATTCGCTTTTGTTCATGTTATCCTCCGTTTTTTTCTTTTATTATACCATGTTTTTGCATTTTATCAAGTATTTTCGCAAAAAAAACATAAATTTTTGCGGCTTTAAGCAGGCGGCGTTTTCGGGCGCGGTTTGTCGCCGGATTACGGCTTGAAAAATGCGGCGCATAAAATGTTGACAATTAAGCACGCTTAATGTAAAATAGAGATACTATTCTTGATTGACACATTGTACGGCGGCGTGCGGCGTTTTATTGCGGCGGGCGTTTCCGCGTTTGTTTAACGGAGAATTTATGCAAAGCGAACAACTCATAAAACATCTGAATAGCAAAAACGGCGTTATTCGGAAAATAGTTCTTTCCGCGCTTAAACGCGCCGAAAAACGCGATAAAAAATATAAGATAGACGATACTTCGGTATATAATTTCAATATTCATACCGATTATTCGTTCTCGCCGTTCAGCCCGACAATGGCGGCTTTTATGGCGTATAAGAGCGGCGTTTCGGTGGCTGGCGTGTGCGATTTCGGCACCGTTGCCGCGGCAAAAGAATTTCTTTCGAGTTGCAGAACGCTTGAAGTGTTCGGCATTTGCGGTTTTGAAATCGCGTTAAAGTCAGGCGAGCTCGGCACTTGCATGGCGACTTTTTACGGCATAAACAAAAAGAACGTCGCGCTGTTCGAAGGGCTGCTTGCCGATTTCCGCACGCTTTGCGTTAATCGCGCCGTTAAAGTGACCGAAAAAGTCAATTCGATTTTACAGAAATACGACATTGTAGTCGATTACGAAAAGGACGTTTTCGAGTTTACGCGTTCGAGCAAAAACGGAACGGTTACGCTCAAGCACGTTTTCAGATCGGTCGGTGAAAAGATTATCGAAAAGTACGGCAAGGGCAGAACCACCGCCGACTTTTTGCGCAACGAACTGTGCCTTGATATAGACGAAAGCGAATATAATCTGCTTTGCGACGCACAGAACCCCTATTATATTTACGACCTTATCGCCGCGCTCAGAAAGCACTTTAAGGAATCGGAAGACGAAATGCCCGAATTTCCGTCGGTCGGCAGTTACACTTCGATTGCCGCAGACGCAGGCATTATCGCCGCATACGAATACACCTGCAAATACAGATGGCTCGAGATAGAGACCGAATCGAAAAAGGCGATAAAAGAGTTTTCGGAATTGCTCGATAAAATCAAAACCGAAGGGTTCAACGCGGTCTGCCTTTCGGTGCGCGAATATTCCAAGAGTACGCTTGTTACGTTTGTGGAAGCGATCAGAAAAAAAGGTCTGCTCGTCATTCTTACCGAAAAGAACGATTATCCGCGCAGTGTGTTCGGCATAGATTGCCCGAAAGAAGTCAAATCTTTTGTGGAAACGTGCGCGCTGGCTATCGCCGGCAATTCGCTGAGCATAGGCGAGTGTCACAGCGACGGCATATTCTCGGATAAAACTATAATCAAATGCCCGTCGCTCGAAGAACGGCTTAATCTGTTTGCTTCTATCGGACGGAAAAACAAATGAGTTCGAATATAAACGGCTCCGATTTCAAAACAGCATACGACAATGCTGTTTTTTTATCTTACGGAGATAAAAATAATATTTTGCCCGTTGCGGATACGACTTTCGGCGACGGCGCTGCTTTGGCTGCGGACTTTATAACCGCGCACGAAAATTTTTGCGCGCGTGAAAATTGTGCTACCAAACAAGAAGTCTGTTCGGGTGCGCGCGAAAGCGGAAATGCGGGAAATTGCAAAAGGGCGGTCGTGCTTTGCCGCGATTCGGGGTATTTTTCGGTTGTGAAAAGAATTCGCGCGGTAATCGGTGAGCGGTCAGAACAAAACACGAAAAACGGCGGCTTAAAAGGCGGTTCGACGGACGGCGGAAGCGGAACAAGCGGCGAGAATTTTGTAAAAGCGCCGAACGGCGTTGTTTATTTTTCGGTAGATAACGACCTTAAGTGCATGAACGACGTTAAAATTTTGCTTGAGTCCGTAAATAATATGAGTTGCCTTGTCGTTGCGGGCGACGGCGAACTGATTTTTTCCGCGCTTGAATGTTGCGCCAATAAAAAGGTCGACGCGCTTGTTATTCCCACCGACTTTAATTTCGACAAAGCCGTATTATGCGGCGAAGAAGGGAAAGAAAACGTGTTTATTAAAAAGCATGTTTATTTTGCTTTTGACGAAAAGGTGTTTTCCGCTCTTAGAAAAAACGACGTTGCCGACGCTGTTCGCAGTATTTTATCAAAGCGTATTTTTTTTGCCGAAATGCGCGTTAATCAACTTATAGGCTTGCATTTTGACGCGGAAAGGGCAAAATCTTTAATAAACGAAAGTATCAAAGCGTGCGGCGATTACTTTAAGGATTACGATTATAAAAAACTTATATACGCAAAAACGTTAGGCATTCTTGCAGAACTTTCGTTGCCGTTTTCCGATCCCGTAAAGGCGATTTCGGACGTGCTTTCTTTATACGATATAGAAACGCAGAACGGCGAGCGCGAATATCTGGCGTATAAAATTCTTGCAAAAGTTTACGGCATTGCGCTGTCGGCGGATATCGATACGCTTAAAGTTTCGTCTTACGCTTTTTGCAAAGACGAGATAGAAACGTTACTGCCGCATTCGACTGTTTACGGCGCGCCCGATTATTATGCCGAAAACGATAAACTTTCGCTTATTTTAAGCGCGTTAAAGGCGGACGAAAAATTAAACGCCACGATAGAAGAGTTGAACAGGCGCGTTCCGCAGTGCGAAAAAATAATTTATCTGCTTTACGGCGGGCGCAAATATTCGGTTGAAGGGTACCCCGTAAATATCAAAATTCAGGCGTTGCGGCTTGCTCCGCTTATGACTAAAGGCGAAAATCTGCTTAAAATCATATGGGCGGCGGGTTTTATCGATCTGGTGCGTTAAACATTACATAAGCGGCATATTTTAAGCCGATTTTCAAAGGTTGACTATGAATAATAACGAAAAAGCAAAAGAAATATTAAAAAAAGTTAAGGTTGTTTTGCTCGATCTTGACGGAACGGTTTATTTAGGTGACAAACTGATCGGCAACGTAACCGAAACTCTGTCGTTATTAAGAAATGCGGGGAAGAAGTTGGTTTATCTTACGAATAACTCGTCGCGCTCGGACGAGCAGTATGTAAAAAAACTCGAAACCCGCGGCATTTTTAATAAAGCGGACGACGTTTACACTTCCGCGCGGGCGACGATAGAGTATCTTAACGCAAAACATAAAGGAAAAAGCGTATATCTTGTCGCACCCGAAGCAGTCGTTAAAGATTTTGCCGATTCGGGCATTGTTTTAACCGACGAAAAAAGCGCGCAGATTGCCGTTCTCGCTTACGACGTTACATTAGATTTCTATAAAATCCGCTCATTCGACGAAGCGTTAAAACGCGGCGCGTTTTATGTGGCAACTCATCCCGACGCGGTTTGCCCCGCCGAAGGTTATTCTATGCCCGACGTCGGCTCTTTTATAGAAATGTTCAAAAAGAGCAGCGGGCGCGCCCCCGACGTAATAATCGGCAAGCCGTACGACGGAATGGGCAAGGCGGTCGAAGCAAGGTATGGCGTTCGTTGCGACGAAGTTATTATGGTGGGCGACAGGCTTTACACCGATATGGCTTTTGCCGTTAACAGCGGGTTCAATTCGCTGCTCGTTTTAAGCGGCGAAACAACGCAGGAAATGTACGACCAAAGCGGAATGAATCTGTCTTTAGTCTTTGACAGCGTGAACGACTGCGTTAAATATTTATAATGTCTATATATTAAACAGTAATGCAAAGTGAGTATGGCGTAAAAACCATACTCTTTTTTTATATAAAAGTCTGCCTATAAGTCGATTATTGGAACAAATCAAAAAAACAACGTCGAAAAAGTTCGGCGTTGTTTTTTTGGTTGATATAATGTAAGGGGACTGTAGTCAAATTATTCCGACCTTAAAGCGATTACGGGGTCGCGCTTGGAAGCAAGGCGGCTGGGGATAATTCCCGCAATCAATGTTAAGCAAACGCTTATAGCGATAAGGATAATTCCGCCGAGAACGGGGAGCGCAGCCACATGCGGTATTCCCGCAAGGTGGTTTATTATAAGGCTGATAGGAATATCGAGTATAACGGTGACTATTATTCCGAGTGCGCCCGATATAAACCCGATTATCATAGTTTCGGCGTTGAATACTCTGCCTACGTCGCGTTTGGATGCGCCGAGCGAACGCAGAATACCTATTTCTTTGGTACGTTCGAGAACGGAAATGTAAGTGATTACGCCTATCATTATCGACGAAACGACGAGCGAGATTGAAACGAAAGCGATAAGAACGTAAGAAATAGCGTTGATTATCGTCGTGACGGAACTTATCATCATTCCGATATAGTCGGTGTATTGAATTTTTTCGGAATCTTTAAGCCCCGCGTTGTAGTTGTTTATAATATCGATAACGTAGTCTTTGTTTTCGAAACTCGTCGGATAAAATCTGATTGACGACGGTTTTTCTTTATCGACAATACCGAGTTTTTTGAAAGTATCGGCAAGCGCGGTTTTTACTTTGGGCAGATCGTCAAACGTAACTTCGCCGTTAATTTCGCTGTCTTCTATTGGCGCGGAAACAAGCCCTTCGTTACTGTCGGTACTGTCGTCTTCGGAAAGAACGTTGAAAGCGTAGTATGTGGTGGACGTTTCGGTCGGCGTTCTTTTCGGCATAGAGTACAGATAACTCATCTGGTCTCTGGTAACAGGCGTTTCGTTAAGTTTTTCTATCAGCCTGTCGGTAAGCGCGGGCGTGTAATAAATGTTTTTGGAAAGCGCGCCGTCGGTAACGTTCTTTTTAAGCCTTATTACCGACGTAACTTTAAGCCTGATTGCGTCTTCTCCGAACTTTTCGGCATAAAAATCGTTGGTATCTGCATTCGGATCGAGTTTGTAACGATTGAAAGTTTTTTCAAGCGCGGGGATAGTAACGGGGGTATTCTCGACGTAGTAATCGCTTGCAAGCAGAACGTTGAATTCTCTTCCTACAAGTTCTTCAAAGGTAAATTCGCGCTGAATTCCGTTCGGCAGAGTGTCTTTGAACTGCTCGGCAAGGGCTTCTTTAACCTTGTCCTGATAGTTGTCGGGGGATTCCACGCGATAAAGCATTGTATATGCCATTTCGGAGAACATATACCGGACTTCTTCGTCGGTCATAATTCCCATCATATAAAGCGAATAATCGGGAATGGTGTTGTACTGATCTACCACTATAGTCAGCGGATAGTAAGCTCCGTTTTCGTCGGTTGCGGTGTCGCCCTTTTCAAGTTCGCCCGCAAGCACGTCGTACTGTTTTTCTACAAGATCGATCCCGCCCGCAAGTTCGCTCCAGGTGTCGCTCTTTTCCATATACATTTTGAACTGAGTGTAGTAATTCTTGAAATAGACCTTTACGTTATCGGGCATATTGCTCGGAACGTATTCGTCGAATTTACCGATATGCGCGACCTGTTTATAAGTTTTTACTCCGGCGTTTTTGGGATCGGTCGGGTCTTCCGCATTGTATTCGGGGTTTTTCTGATAAAAGTTAATGGCAAAGTCATAAGAGTAGTTGACTGCCGAAATCTTTTCCGAGTCAATCAGTTCGGGATGTTCGTCAATATATTTTTTGAATCCGCCGAGATCGTTCGAACTCAGGCTTGACGACAGAGAGTTGAGCATTCCGTTGAACATTTTGCCCGAATGTACTTTTCCGTCGGCGGGAAATTTGTCTTTATCCGATTTTTCCGTCGCTCCCATAAACGAAGTGAAAAAGCCCATAAGCGATACTTCGTCGTTCTTTATTTCGACGGGGTAGTTTGATAAAGTGTCGCGCTGAACGTTTGCTATATAACCGTTAAAGCCTGTCGAAAGCGAAAGAATAAGAGCGATTCCTATAATGCCTATAGACCCCGCAAACGAAGTTAAAAAGGTTCTCGCTTTCTTTGTGGAAAGGTTTTTAAGCGACAACGAAAGTGCCGTTAACAGACTCATAGACGGCTTTTTCTTGGTTGCGCGGTTGTTTATTTGTTCGCGTTCGATGTTCTTTTCCTGTTCGGTATAAACAAAGGGATTTGTGTCTTCGCGTACCGTTCCGTCTTTTAAGCGGATAATTCTCGTAGCGTATTCGACCGCAAGATCGGGGTTATGCGTAACCATTATGATAAGGCGGTCTTTAGAAAGTTCGCGCAGAATATTCATAACCTGAACGCTTGTTTCGGTGTCGAGGGCGCCCGTCGGTTCGTCGGCAAGAATAATGTCGGGATTATTTACGATCGCCCTTGCGATGGCAACGCGTTGCATCTGACCGCCCGAAAGTTGCGCGGGCAGTTTGTTGAATTTATCCGGAAGCCCGACCTTGGTCAAGGCTTCTTCGGCGCGTTTTCTGCGTTCCTTGGGCGATATACCCGATAAAGTCAGCGCAAGTTCTACGTTTTCGAGTATGGTCTGATGGGGTATCAGATTGTAACTCTGAAAAATAAAGCCGATAGAGTGGTTACGGTAGGTATCCCAGTCGCTGTCGTCGTAAAGCCGTGTGGAAACGCCGTTTATCACGATATCGCCCGAAGTGTACCGGTCAAGCCCGCCGACAATGTTCAGCAGCGTTGTTTTACCGCACCCCGAAGGACCGAGTATGGCGACGAATTCGCTTTTTCTGAAACTCAGGCTTATCCCTTTCAGCGCTTCGACCGTCTGATCGCCCGTAATATAATTTTTTACTATGTCTTTTAACTGAAGCATAAAATACTTATCCCCGGAAATAATGGTTTGTTTTTTTGCATATCTGTTTGTTTTTCTGTTCCCGAACTTCTCTTTTTAAGTGCTGATAATTTTATCATGCTATTAGTTAAATTTAGGTTAAAATACACAACAATTTCACTCTAAAACATATATTATACGGGAAAAATCGAATATGAACACCGAATTTGCTCTTGCACTGCCATATCCTGCGGTTGATTCCGCAAACAGCGATAACGACCTTTTACGCCTTTACGATTTGTACGCCGGAAGATTTTCGGAACTGACGGCGATCTGCACTTACTCTTATCAGAGCGTTATTGCGCAAAATCCGTGCGTTGAAAGGCTTGTAAGCGGAATAGCGCAGGTGGAAATGTTTCATCTTAAACTGCTTGCCAAAGCCATTTTCGCTTTGGGCGGCGACCCCGTATACGCGGGCAGATATAATTATTTTTCCGGCAGATACGCCGATTATGAAAAAGACGTTTGCACATTTTTAAGCAACAACGCGGCAAGCGAACGGCAGACAGCCGAAAACTATCGTGAAGCGGCGCGTTTATCGTATAACCGGCAGATAAAAGAATTGCTTGAAAGAATTGCGATGGACGAAGAAATGCACGTCGAACTGTTTACCTGCTGTTATAACGATTTATGCGAATGTCGAACGTGAACGAAAAAAACGTAAGCGTGATTCTATTTCTTAAAACGGGTGTCAAGCCCGTTTTTTGTTTGCGGTTTATGTACAACGAGTGAAAGTACCATATTTTTGCTTTACAAATTTTCGGCTTGGTTATATAATATTTCGGCGAAGAAGTATACTATGTTCACGTTTTACTAAAAATCGCGAATAACGAAATAAATATTTTATAAATATTTTACAAGGTGGTAACAATGAAGAAAATAGCGTTTTTCGATACGAAACCCTACGATATAAACGGCTTTGAAGAAAAGAAAGCCGATTTGTTCGAAATAGAATACCATGAAAGCAGGCTCAATCCGTCTACCGCAAGACTTGCCGAAGGCGCCGACGCCGTATGCGCATTTGTAAACGACGATCTTTCGGCTGAAGTCCTTAAAATTTTTGCGGGTTTCGGCATTAAAGCGGTCGCGCTTCGTTCGGCGGGGTTCAATAACGTCGATCTCGAAGAAGCGAAAAGGCTGGACATAACCGTAATGCGCGTTCCCGCATACTCGCCGCACGCCGTAGCGGAGCATGCCGCCGCGCTTCTTCTTACGCTCAACCGCAAAATCCATAAAGCGTATATCCGCACGAGAGATTTCAATTTCAGTCTCAGCGGGCTTACGGGTATGGACCTTTACGGTAAAACGGCGGGCGTTATAGGCACGGGCAGAATAGGCAAGTGTTTCGCTTCTATCTGCAAGGGCTTCGGAATGAAAGTTCTTGCGTACGACGCGTTCCCCGATAAAACTTTTAACGACGCCGAATATGTGGATCTGCCGACGATTTTAGCTCAAAGCGACGTTATCAGTCTGCATTGCCCGCTTGTGGACGACACCTATCATATGATCGACTGGCAGGCGTTTTCGCTTATGAAACGCGGCGCGATTTTAATCAATACTTCGCGCGGCGGTCTGATAGACAGTCTTGCTTTGCTTTCCGCAATAGACGGCGGTAAACTCGGCGCGGCGGGGCTTGACGTTTACGAAGAAGAAGCCGACTACTTTTTCGAAGATAAATCGGCAAAACCCGTTAAAGACGACGTGCTGTCGCTTCTGCTTACAAAACCCAACGTAATAATTACTTCGCATCAGGCGTTTTTAACGGTGGAAGCACTCAATAATATCGCCGAAGTCACGCTCGATAACCTTGCGGGCTTTTTCGAAGGCAATCCGCGTAACGTGGTGAATAAAAAGTAATTTTAACGCGTAAAGCCGCGACGGTTTGAACAATCGGCTTGAAGGAACAATCGGCGCAGGGTAACAAATTATAACTAAGGATAATATTATGAAAATAGTTTTGAACGAAGATAAAGAGATTGTAAAACTTATTCAGGACGGACTTAAGGCGCGCGGCGGGTATTGCCCCTGCCGTGTGGAAAAAACGCCCGAAAACAAGTGCATGTGCAAGGAGTTCCGCGACCAGATCGCCGACGAAAATTTTTACGGTTACTGCCATTGTCGGCTTTATAAAAAGATAAAAAACTGAAAAGGTTTATTTGCGTGGCTGTTTTGTTCGGGTCGCCAAAAAGAGATTTTTCAGCCGCTTAAGCGACCAAATCCCCGATAATTCTTGCATTTTTCTTCTTTGAGTTGATAAAACCTTGACATGCTTTCGCGCGTATGTTACAATATCCGACACTTGCGGGAAATACTGTAGCGTAACGCAATGCTCCTGAAATGACGGGGCGGCGCGTTCGATTTTTTAAGGAGCAATATGGCAAAAGAAATCAAACGATTTGATTTTGACGATCCGCCGCGCAGACCGTCCAGGTTCTGGGACTTTGTGGCGCGCACGTTATCGTTCGGTAATCTTAAAAGGCGTAATTTTATATGCCGCTATCATGGGACCGAAAATCTTAAACCGCCGTACGTGTTGCTCTCTAACCACGGTTCGATAGTCGATCTCAGAATTATGACCAAAATCACTTATCCCGCAGAAGTTAACAAGGTCGCAACAATAGAATGTTTTCACGATTATCCCGAGTGGATGTTCAGAAAACTGGGCGTTACCGGCAAGCGCAGATTTTATAAAGATCTTAATCTTATCAAAAAAATCAAATATAGTCTTGACGTAATGGGCAACATATTCTGTATGTATCCCGAAGCCAAGTATTCGCTCGACGGCTGTACGTCTTACATACCAAAGTCGCTCGGTAAACTGCTGAAAATGCTTAAAGTTCCGGTGGCGGTCATCAACAGTAAAGGCAATTTTATTACCCGTCCGCAGTGGAACAAAATAGAAAAAGGCACGCATGTAGAAGCCGATTTCACGCTCATACTCACGCCCGAAGACTTAAAAAATAAATCGGTCAACGAAATTAACGACATAATTGCCGAGAACTTCGTTTACGACGATTTTGCATGGCAAAAAGAGAATAATATAATAATCGATCACCCAAAACGCGCGGACGGCTTGCACAGCCTTTTGTATCAATGCCCGCATTGCAAAACCGAGTTTCAGATGGACTCGAAAGGCACGGAGCTTTGGTGCAATCATTGCGGTAAACGTTGGGAAATGACGGAACTCGGCGAAATGAAAGCGTTGGACGGCGAGACCGAATTTTCGCACATTCCCGACTGGTTCAAGTGGGAACGCGCAAACGTACGCGAAGAAGTGCGTAACGGCACCTACCATATAGAAGATGACGTGCGCATAGACACTATGCCGAATGCACGCGGTTTTGTAAAGCAGGGTACGGGGCATTTCGTTCAGGACAGTTACGGGCTGACTTTAACGGGTACCGCTTACGGCAAACCGTTTGAAATAAAACGTCAGGGCTGCGAACTCGAAAGCATGCACATAGAGTACGCCTACAAAAAGATAGGCGACGTTATGGATATCGGCACCGAAAACGATAATTTTTGGGCGTATCCGCTTAATCTCCGCGACGTTATAACAAAAATATCGCTCGGAACGGAAGAAATTTATTTATATAATAAAGAAAAAATTCCGTATAAAAAGCAATTATAAAGAGTTGTTGCTTATCTTGCGGCGGCTCTTTTTGTTTGTGAAAAATAAGTCGATTTTGTCTCTGCGGTATGAAAAACGCTTTTATGGGAAAGACAATAGAAGTGGATTATATTTTCAGTAAACGAAAGTTTCGCGGCTGTAAGATGCCGACCGTAATTCTTAAATCAAATATAGTTGAAATTAAATCGGTTGACAAAACCGTTTTTGGTGTGCTACAATACTCTAAAGGTTAAGAACCTGTCTTTTTTATTATCTGAATTGAACTTATTATGCAAGTGTACATTATTCTGCATAATAAAAGGAGCTATATGAATAAAGAAATCAAGAGATTCGATTTCAAAAAGCCGCCGCGTATGCCGTCCGGATTCTGGTACGGAATCGCTCGGCTTATATCGTTTACCGATCTTAAAAAGCGCGGTTTCGTGTGCAGATATCACAATGTGGAAGGGCTTAAACCGCCGTATATTCTGCTTTCCAATCACGCGTCGATGGTCGATTTCGAATCGGTTATCAAGGTTACGCATCCGTACAGAATAAACAACGTTTCGAGTATAGAGTGCTTTCACGATTACCCCGAATGGCTGTTCCGCCGTCTTGGCGTTATCGGCAAGCGCAAATTCATAAAGGATATTCAACTTGTAAAAAACATTAAATACAGTCTTGATAAACTAAAAAATATTTTTTGTATTTATCCCGAAGCGCGCTATTCGTTGGACGGCTGCACGTCGTATATACCCGAATCGCTCGGAAAAATGCTCAAACTTTTCAAGGTTCCCGTTGTGGTGCTTAATCTTAAAGGCAATTTCATAACTCAGCCGCAGTGGAACAAAATCAACAAACACAGCCATGTAGAAGCCGATTTTACGCAGGTGCTGACCGCCGAAGACGTTCAGTCCAAATCGGTTGACGAAATAAACGACATAATTGCCCGGAACTTTGTTTACGACGATTTTGCCTGGCAGAAAGAAAATAATATAGTAATCGATCACCCCAAGCGCGCGGAAGGTCTGCACAGCATACTTTATCAATGCCCGCATTGCAAAACAGAATTTCAGATGCACTCCGAAGGCACCGAACTCTGGTGCGAACATTGCGGCAAAAAATGGGAAATGACAGAGCTTGGCGAACTGAAAGCAAAAGACGGCGAGACCGAATTCTCGCACATTCCCGACTGGTTCAAGTGGGAGCGCAAAAACGTGCGCGAAGAAGTGCGTAACGGAACATATCATATTGAAGACGACGTTCGTATAGACACTATGCCTAATGCCCGCGGGTTTATAAAGCAGGGTACGGGGCATTTCGTGCAGGATTGCTCGGGGCTGACTTTAACGGGGACGGCTTACGGCGAACCGTTCGTTCTTAAAAAAGAAGGGTGCGAGCAGGAAAGCGTTCACGTCGAATACGGATATAAATACGGCGGCGACGTTTTCGACGTTGCTTCCGATAACGACAGTTTCTGGTTTTACCCGTTAAATCTTCGCGATATCTTAACGAAAGTTTCATTCGCAACCGAAGAAATTTTCTTTATGCACAGAGAAAATCTACGCAAAAAGGCGTCGGTTTAATTGAGAATCCATAGGGATCCGACTGAAAATTATATAGCAAAAATATATAGCAAAAAATGCGCATTTGCGGAATATGCCGATTATGGCAACTAAAACGCGGAATACGCATTTTTTTTGTTGCGCAAAATAATAAACGGTGTTATAATAGAGTATATTGCAGACTATATCGTGTATTTTATGCCTTTGTACTGCCGGATTTAGAAACTATACGGACTTTATTTACAAAACTCGCCTTTATCGGGCAACTGAATCTCTATGGAAGAAAAAATATTTACCGATCGTCCGCTTGACGTCAATGCGGAGTCGGAAAACGAAAAAATAAAATATACCGAAGAAAACACGGACGCCGCACCCGAATCGGACAGCGGCTTAATCGGTCGTGCAGACGATAATCGTTTGACCGCAAATAACCTTTCGGGTAAAACGTGTGTGTCGGCGGCAAACGAAATCGCGACCATGGTAAACAATCCCGAAACGACGGCAAATACGGCAAATACATCGGCTGAAGAAACTGCGGCTGCAAGCGCGAACGAAACCAAAGCGGGCGAGAACAGACGGAAGTTCAGACCGGGTTACGGAGATCTTCGTCTTGCGTTCCCTTCCGTTTCGGACGACGAATATTACGTTCTGCCCGACAGCTATTCGAACAGATATAACTTAACGCGCGGGGATTTTCCGCCCCTTTCTCTTACCGACGCGCTCACAGCTTCTTTGCAGAAGCGCGGCAAGGTGGATATAGAATACATTTCTTCGCTGTCGCTGTTGTCGCTTAAAGACGTAATTATAGGTTTAGGAAACAAGATTTTTCGCGATCCCGCGCTTGCCAACGGCGCGTTTTATCAGGGCTACGTTACAGCAGACGAATATTTGTCGGGCAACCTGATGAAAAAGTATCACGAAGCGGTAGAAGCTAATAAAGAAGCTGCGACTTCGGGAAGATATTACGCGAACATACGCGCTTTGTGCGCCGTTATGCCTTATAAGCCCGCATTTGAAGAAATATTCGTAACATTAGGCTCGCCGTGGCTTCCGCCGGCGTATGTAGCCGATTTCGTGCAGTATTTATACAGACTTTCGGTTATGCGCAACAAGCGTATCTGCGACGTGTATTATCAGCGCGAAATGAACGACTGGTCGGTTATTCTCAATTTCGACGCGAAAAGCACCGTTCTTGCTTCAAAAACTTTCGGTACCGAAAGAATGGATATGTTCAAGATTATAGAAAAAACGCTTAACCACGAACAGATCCGTATAACCGATCCCGAAGAAGGCGAGAAAAAAGGGCGCAGATTCAATAAAGAGCAGACCATGCTTGCCGAAGAAAAGCGCGCCCGCGTTATAGAAGCGTTCAACCGCTGGATACGCGACCTTCCCGCCGAGAAAAAAGACGAACTCGTCGACGTGTTTTACGAAAGATTCGGGTGTTTCCGCATGCGCGAGTACGACGGCAGTACGCTCGAACTTAACGACATAGCAAACGGCGTAAAACTATACGACTATCAATGTTCGGCGGTGGCAAGAATTTTGCAGAGTAAATCGACTCTGCTTGCGCACGACGTAGGCGCGGGTAAAACTTACGCTATGGTCGTTGCCGCGCACGAATTATATAAAAACGGTATTACCCGCAAAAATATGATCGTGGTGCCTAACTCTATAGTCGAGCAGTGGCGCGAAGATTACATGCTGCTTTATCCCGAAGCGAAAGTGCTGACTTTGCAGCCGTTGGATTTTGCGCCCGCCAGACGTGAAAGCACTCTTATAGATATCCGCGACGGCGATTACGAAAGCGTTATTCTGCCGTACAGTTCGTTTGAACTTATTCCCGCAAGCTATAAATTCGAAGCCGAAGAATTAAAAGAACGCGCAGACAGGCTGGAACACGCCACCTTTGAAAACGCGCGTAAAAGAAACAAAATCAAAAACAGACTTAACACTCTTCTTACCAAAGAGCGCGAAAAAGTGCTTGCGCGCTATGCCGAAGCCGATAAAAAGGTTTTTGAAAGCGAAGGCACGCTTACGTTCGACGATCTCGGTATAACTTCGCTGTTTATAGACGAAGCGCACAACTATAAAAACCTGCCGCTCGACAGTTCTTTAGGCAGCGTGAAAGGTCTTAATCTCGACGGCTCGGAAAAGTGTCTTGATGTTTATCGCAAAGCGCATTCGGTCTATCGCCGCGGCGGAAAGATAATTTTTGCGACCGGTACGCCCGTAACCAATTCGGTTGCCGACGTTTACGTTATGCAAAAGTTCCTTACGCTCGATCAGCTGGAATATTGCGATCTTGAATATTTCGATAACTGGGCGGGTATGTTCGGCGAAATTACGAGAACTTACGAAATCGATGTCGATACCGATAACTATCGGTTGACCACGCGTTTTAACAGATTCAACAACCTGACCGAACTGTCGCACATGATAAACGGATTTACCGATTTTCACGTTGCGGGTAAAGACGGTTTGCCCGAAGTAGGCAGTATTCAGACGATAGTAGTTAAAAAGACCGCGTTGCAGAAAGCGTTACTGAAAGATATGTCGTCGCGCGTGGAAAAAATCAGGGCGGGGCAGGTCGACAGAAAGACCGATAACCTGCTTAAAGTTACCACCGATGGCAGAAAACTTGCGCTCGACGCAAGGCTTATAGACGAAAATTGCGAAGGCGACCCGGGTAATAAAATCGCCGCGTGCGCCGATAAAGTCTTTGAAATTTATAAAAAACACGACGGCAAATCGCAACTCGTGTTCTGCGATATCGGCACGCCCAAGTCCGAGTTCAACGTGTACGACTGCCTTAAATCCATGCTTGTGGAACGCGGTGTTCCCGCCGAACAGATAGGTTTTGTTCACGACGCTACGAGCGACGGCAAACGCGCAAAACTTTTCGACGCGGTAAACAAGGGCGTTGTGCGTATTCTGATCGGTTCCACTTTCAAACTGGGAACTGGCGTTAACGTGCAGGAAAAACTTGTTGCCATTCACCATCTCGACGTGCCATGGCGACCGAGCGATATGGTTCAGCGTGACGGGCGACTTGTCCGCCGCGGCAACACCAACGAGCGCGTTTATATTTACAGATACGTTACCGACGGCAGTTTCGACGCGTATTCGTGGCAACTGCTCGAAAACAAACAGCGTTTTATAACCGAACTGTTAACGGGTACCGCTAACGGAGCGGACGAACGTCAGCTTGACGACGCGGTTTTAGGCTACGCGGAAGTCAAGGCTCTTGCAATCGGCAACCCGCTTATTAAAAACAGAGTGGAAGTCTGCAACGAAATTGCAAGGCTTAAAACTTTAGAGCGCGAAGAACGACTGAAACGCGATTCGCTTGAAAAAATGTCGCTTATGCTTCCGTCGCAAATCAACGACGAAAAAGAGCATTTATCGAACGTCAAGTCGGATTCCGCTAAGTTCGAAAGCAACAGCGAAATAGCCGATAAACAACTTATAGCCCAACTTATTTCAAAAACTATTGCCGAAAACGCGCTTAATTCGCAAGAAATTTATATTGCCGACGTTAACGGCTTTAAGTTGTATCTGCCCGCAAACTTCAATAAGGTTAGGCCATATCTCGTGCTTGAAGGAACTATCCGTTACACGGTCGATATAGTTACTTTCGCTTCGGGCGCGGTGACTAAAATCGAAAACTATCTGCACGGACTTAAGAATACGGCCGGCAGTATTTCCGACAGAATAGACGAACTCGAAATGCAGTTAAAGCAAGCCAAAGCAGAACTCGAACGCAAAGACGATTATATCGGTCAGATTGCCGAACTCGAAGCCAAACTTGCCGAAATCGATAAAGAGTTGGGCTTAAACGAAAAGTAATTTTTAGCGCAACAGACTCTGTTTTATAAAAATATTTTACCGATTATAACATGCGGCGGGCGGTGACAAAATGAAAAAGAGCGATAATAAAAATAAAGCAATTTATAAAAAAGTCGTGGTTATAACGGGCGCAAGTTCGGGTATAGGCAAGGCGACCGCTAAATATTTTGCAAACAAAGGGTGCAAGGTATACGGCTTATCGCGCAGAGTCGTGACCGGTGAAAATTTTGAAAGTATTTCGTGCGACGTTACGAATTCTTCTGCCGTAGAATCCGTTTTAGCCGATATTTTTAACCGCGAAGGGCATATCGATTGTTTTTATAACAACGCGGGTATGGGAATATCGGGCGCGGCGGAGTATATATCCGAAGAAGAAAACGAAAAACTTTTCACGCTTAATCTGCTTGCCGTTGTGTCCTGCGCTAAACTTGCCGTGCCTTATCTTAAAAAAAGTAAGGGTATTTTGATAAACACAGGCTCGATTGCGGGCGTGGTGCCAATCCCTTATCAGGCGGCGTATTCCGCGTCTAAAGCGGCTATAAATTCGTATTCGATGGCAATAAGAAACGAACTTCGCGGCAGCGGCGTAAGGGTTTGTACCGTTATGCCGGGCGATACTAAAACGGGCTTTACCGACGCGCGCTTAAAGACCGAAACCGACGGCGGTTACGGCGATAAAATAAAAAAATCCGTCGCCAGAATGGAGCGTGACGAACGATCGGGTAAAAGCCCCGAAAGCGTAGCCAAAGTCGTTTATAAATTGTTTTGCCGTAAAAATCCGCCTGCGCTCGTTTCGGTCGGTTTTTCTTATAAACTCGTCGCGTTTCTTGCAAAAATTCTGCCTGACAGGCTTATGCTTTTCATCGTCGGAAAACTTTACGGCTGATATACAAAACAGCCGATAATCGACTTATAGACTAATATTAAAGAGGATTGCCGAGCGGCAATCCTCTTTACTTTTGTCTGTTTTCTAAAAATTCTATAAATAAAAGCAGTTCGTTTAATGCGTTTTCGTCTGTTTGTATTTTTGCGGGCAGGGCAAGTATTTCTTTTTTTGCCGTTGTAAAATAATCGCGCATTTTTTGTTCGGCGTAAGTTCGGCAACCGTTTTCTTCAAAAAGTCGGCGGATAACCTGCGCGTCGTTCTCGCTTGTTTCGCCCTTGCCGTAATGCGCGTAAAAAAGTCGTTTCGTTTTGTCGTCCGCAACACGGTCGAAATGCGAAACGAGCAGGCTTTTTTTGCCTTCCGCAATGTCGCCGTTTACCGTTTTGCCTATAATTTTTTCGTTACCGTATATCCCAAGCAGATCGTCTTTTATCTGAAAAGCAACGCCTGCGTTTACGGCAAAGTCGGTTAAAAGTTGTTCGGCTTGTTCTGTCGTTTGCCCCGAAAGGAGTGCGCCGCAGACCGACGGGCCGAGTACGGTGTAGGTTGCTGTTTTTTCAATAAATGCGGCTATAATGTCGTTATCGCATACTTCGCGCTTTTCGGCAACGTCTATATCGGCAAGTTCGCCCGATATCGTCCGAAGAAAAATATGCGTTAAATATCGGCGTATTTCGTTGTTTTTGGTTTTATCGAGCATGGAAACGGCTGTAAGAAGACCGCTGTCGCCAAGGCATATCGCGCGCGATTTGCCCGTATGATTATCGCCGAGCGCAACGAATGCCGAATCTTTTCCACGGCGTATTCTGCTTCGGTCTATAACGTCGTCATGCATTAAAACCGCGCTTTCGAACACTTCGAACGCGCTTGCGGCAATAAGCGTTTTTTTATCGCACTTACCGTTAAACAGCCTTTCGAAAAGATAGACGAGATACCCCCTTAAGCACTTTCCGCCGAGCGTATGATCGAGAAAATAATCGAAATAGTTTTCGTAAAGATATCTGCCGTTTATTTTTTCGAATAAAGCGCGGAACTCTTCTCCCGAAAGGTATTCTTTAATTTTTGCGGCGTAGCCGCTTATGTTTTTAACGTAAAATTCGTTCATATCGTTATAAGTGCGCGTTTTGCATTTGTGTTTTCGGCGGCGCGTTGATTTTTTACTGCCGTTATGCGCGGCGTGTGTGTTCGCTTGTTATATTATAAACAAAATCGACCGTTTTTCGTTCGCCGTTATGTCCGTTTTCGCTTAAATCCACAAAAATCAGTTTTTTGTTTTCGCGTTCGGCATACTTTATCGTGCCGAAAGTTCCGCCTTCGTTCGCGCCGTTATAACAGCAAAGCACGCAATCGCTGTTATCGACCATATATTTATTGCGCTTGTGCATGCAATATTGGCTGTAATTAGGGCTTAAAACTGTAACTTTGTCGGCTTTTTCCGCTATTTCTTCGTATTCGGATTTTTCTTCATCGGACCAATATCGGCTTTGATCGGGGCAGGGTACGGCAATTTCGAGAGTGACAAACGGGTATTTCTTTTTAAGTTCGAGAACGGTTTTTGCGAAATCTGTGTCTACGCCGAGCGCGCCGCCCGCAATAAAATAACGGAAGCCATGCTCTACGCAATATATGATTATGCTCTTAAGTTCGCAAAGATAGTCGCCGCGCCGTCCGACGTTATCGCGCTGCTTTTTCCATGGCAGCCCGTCGGGGCGGTGACCCGTAACGCATAAAGTTTCCATAATTACCCCGTTGTTTTGCGGTCTTTTATAAAACCGTGTTTTTGTACTTTTTGCCGATAATCGACCTATAGCCCGATATTTTATGGTTTTTATACGAGAATACTCAAAAACTCGTTTGACTTTTTGTTTGTAACAAGGTTATAAACGTCGTTTGCGAAAACGTCTTTTTCAAAGCACTCGCGAGCGGTGGAAGAAAGATTGTCCGCGTCGCGCTTTCTCATAATGAACGGCGTTTTTCCCGCCATTGCGGAAAGGAGGTCTACCTTGTCTTTATTGATTGCAAGCACCTTAAGATAAAGATCGCTTTTCAGACATTTCTGCACGAAATTTCCGTCAATTCCGAGCATTGCCTCAAGCGTAATGCGCGAAAGGCGCGGAGAGGTGTATCTCTTTGTGGAAAGTTTTTCTATAAGTTCTTTTCGGTCGAAACAATCTTTAAGCATCGCCTTTATTCGATTTTCAAGCCCTTCGGTGCAGTCGGTTATTCTCGCTAAGTCTTTTTTTGGAATCGTGAGCAGAGAATATAAAATCAGGCTGTCTGCGTTCGGCAACTTGTCCGGTAAGTCTGAAAAGACGTAAGGCGGAACGTATTTGGAAACTTTTTTGCGTTTGCCGTCGTTGATCGTCTGCCGTATTCCGCTTGCCGAAAAATAAATGCCGTCGGGCTTTTCGGCTTTATAGCCCGCGCCCTTGCGTTCGATAGGCAAAACGTCGGTCGTGAACCCGCGTTCTATAACCGCCTTGGTGTATTCGAGCGCGAGAATATTGTTCGGCGAAAGTGTGAACCCGAGATCTATTCCCGGGGGATTGAGTTTTTCGAGCGCGTTGTATCTTGCTCGCGCAAACGAAACGCCTTCGTCAAGTTCCTGTTTCAGAAGATTTTTGAATTCCGAAGTCTCGCGCAGCAGATAGTTCGCTGTCGCTATAAGTCCGGATTTGTCGCCGCTTTCTATGCCGAAACAAAGCGTTCTTTCGCCGTTTAAGCATTCGGCTGTTTTAACCCCGCCTTTTGCGAAAATCTCGGCGGGAGCGGTTGCAAAAACGGTCGGCAGTTCTATAACGACGTCGGCGCCCGCCAAAACGGCGTGTTTTGCCCTGTCGTACTTGTGTATAACCGCAATGTCGCCGCGTTCGGTAAAGTTGCCGCTCATAATGCAGACGACCGCGTCGGCGGCGGTAGTTTTTCTTATCTCGTCAAGCGAATATTTATGCCCGTTGTGGAAGGGATTGTATTCGCAAATTGTTATCGCTATTTTCAAATAAATACTCCAATAAGTTTACAAAATCGCGGTAATGTTTTATAATAGTAAAGCGTTGTCGGAAAGTGTTTTGCAGTGCAGACGGTTGTTCCGACCGATATTATGATACACTAACGGTAAAAATAATTCAACTTTTTACCGCTTATAAGGAGAAACTTATGTCAGAACTTATCGAGAGATTGATTGAAAAAGCGTCACTTCTTAACAAAAAAATCGTTTTAACCGAAGGCGAAGACGAAAGAGTGGTCAAGGCTGCAGCCGACACCGTCAAACGCAAAATCGCGCGTATCGTTCTTCTCGGCGATCCCGACGAAATCGCCGCTAAAAATCCCGACGTGGATCTTACGGGCGTTGAAATAATCAATCCCGTTAAAAGCCCCAAACTTCAGGAATATGCAGACCTGCTTTACGAACTCAGAAAGGCAAAGGGAATGACTCCCGAACAGGCTCTCGAAACGGCAAAAGAAAGCACCTATTTCGGAACTCTTATGCTTAAAGCGGGCGACGTTGACGGTCTTGTTTCGGGCGCATGCCATTCTACCGCCAACACTTTAAGACCCGGTCTTCAGATTATCAAAATGCCCAAGGGCGTTCCCCTGGTATCCAGTTTCTTCCTTATGATCGCTCCCGAAGGCGGCAATCAGTACTGCAAAGACGGTGCGTTCATTTTTTCCGACTGCGGGCTTGAACCCAATCCCGACGCGGATAAACTCGCTTATATCGCAGTAGCTGCCGCAAAGAGCGCAAAAACGCTTGCCGATCTCGATCCGAGAGTGGCTCTGCTTTCCTTCTCCACCAAGGGCAGCGCAAAGCACGACGACGTAACCAAGGTAGAAGAAGCAACCGCAAAGGCGAAGGCTCTTGCGCCCGAACTCAACATCGACGGTTCGCTTCAGTTTGACGCGGCTATCGTTCCGTCGGTTGCGGCTAAAAAAGCACCCGGTTCCGCAGTTGCGGGGCAGGCTAACGTACTTATCTTCCCCGATCTCGACGCGGGCAATATCGGCTATAAAATCGCAGAACGTCTCGGCGGGTTCACCGCTGTAGGTCCGCTTTGCCAAGGTTTTTCTAAGCCTATGAACGATCTGTCGCGCGGATGCAAGACCGAAGATATCGTTCTTGCCGTCGCAATGACCGCTTTGCAGACTCAGATTAACTGGTAATCGCTCGTAAAAATCGTAAATGCGGAATAACGCCGCAGTTAAATTAGTAATTCGCAAAATTATAAATAAAGGAAAAATCATGAAAATACTGGTCATTAACGCAGGAAGTTCTTCTCTTAAATATCAACTTATCGATATGGAAACCGAAATGCCGATCGCAAAAGGTATTTGCGAAAGAATCGGTCAGGCAAGTTCGCGCATAACTCACGAAGCGGGCGGTAAAAAGTTCGCCGAAGATAAGCCGATGCCCACTCATAAAGAAGCCATCGAACTTATGCTTGCCGCGCTTGTCGATAAAGAATACGGCGCAATCTCCGATATGAAAGAAATCGACGCCGTAGGTCACAGAATTCTTCACAGCGGCGGCGTTTACGACCGTTCGGTTCTTATAAACGAAGAAGTTATGAAAGTGTGTGCGGACAATATCGATCTCGCGCCTCTTCATCAGCCCGCAAACATTACGGGCGTCCGCGCTTGTCAGGCTGTAATGCCCGGCGTTCCCATGGTTGCTACTTTCGATAACGCGTTCCACGCGACCATGCCCGAAAAAGCATATATTTTCGGTCTGCCTTACGAATATTACACCGATTATAAAGTTCGCCGTTACGGCGCGCACGGCACCAGCCACAGATTCGTTTCGGGCGAAGCCGCAAAATATCTCGGCGCGGATCCAGCGAACTTCAAAGTTATCACTTGCCATCTCGGAAACGGCTCGTCCATAGCGGCGGTTAAAAACGGCAAGTGCTACGATACGTCAATGAGCTTTACTCCGCTCGGCGGCGTTCCTATGGGAACCCGTACCGGCGATCTCGACCCCGCTATTTTGGAGTATCTCGGCGCGAAACTCAATCTCGGTCTTAAAGAATTGCTTGCTATCTGCAATAATAAATCGGGCGTTCTGGGCGTAAGCGGCGTAGGCAGCGACTTCCGCGACCTTTCCAAGGCGGCGGCGCAAGGTAATCACAGGGCGCAGCTCGCTCTCGATATCTTTACATATTCGTGCAAGAAATACGTCGGAGCGTATGCCGCGGCAATGAACGGCGCCGATTGTATAGTATTTACCGCGGGTATCGGCGAGCACGACGCGTATGTAAGAAAATGCATAGCAAGCGACCTTGAGTTTATGGGCGTTGTCATCGACGAAGAAAAGAACGAAAATCTCGGCAAGGGCATAACCGATATCACCGGTAAAGGCGGAAAGGTTAAAGTGCTTGTTATTCCCACCAACGAAGAGTTGGTTATCGCAAGAGACACGGCAGAACTTGCCGCTTCGTGCAAATAATTTATAAAAAAGCCTACTTTTAGTATATTTTTACTGCGTGTGTGCTTATAAATCGTTTGACATAGTTTACGCAATGTTGTATAATGAACGACGCACGACGCAGAATCGGGGTATTCGGATATGGTAATCGATATTCTGAAACTTAAGCAAGAAGCGGGTATGACGTCGCATTTTCTCTTCGAATACGAAGCGAAAGACGATCTGCTTGCTTTGCCCGACGCTCATTTTCGCGGGAACGTTATTTTAGAAGGCGACGCTTCGCTTGTCGGTAAAGACCTTTTTGTCGAAATGATTGTGCGTTATGTTGTAGATTGCCCTTGTTCGAGATGTTTAGAGCCTGCTCAGGCGAAAGTGGAGTATCCGTTTTCCGTCAAGTACACTCTTTTCCCCGAAGAAGACGCATATCTTTATAAAAGCGGAAGGGCAGATCTTACTTCCGCCGCCGACGAAGCAATTTTGTTGAGTCAGCCGACCGTGGTTTACTGCAAACCCGATTGCAAAGGTCTTTGTCCCGTATGCGGCGCAAACCTTAACAATACCGATTGCGGCCACGATATCTACTAAGGTTAATAATCACAAGGAAGGTGCATAGAAATGGCAGTTCCCAAACGGAAAACATCTAAACAGAGAGGAAATAAGAGATTTTCAAGCAATTACAAAGCGGCTTGCCCCACTTTGGTTGAATGTCCGCAGTGTCATGACTATAAGCAACCCCACAAGGTTTGCCCCAAGTGCGGTTTCTATAACGGACAGGAAGTCGTTGCTCAGAAAGAAGAAGCGAAAGGCTAATCTTAATATTCTTGATATGTTCAGGCGGATTGCTTTGCAATTCGCCTAATTGTTTTACGGAGTTTTTTATGAATCAGCCCGAAAAAAATGTTAAAGACGTCAAAGACCCTAAAAAAGACGAACGCTTAAAAAAGAAAAAGCGCATCGAACAAGCCGCTTTCCGTTCTAAATATTTTTCATATTACGATGATGTGAAGACTAATATTAAGGAAGACTGGTGATTTTACGGCTTATCTGCGTCGCCTGACTGCGTTTCTGCAGCAACCAAAAGACCATGATGACCGAAATAGGTCTATTGTGTCCTTGTGTTGATGTCGAGCCTTGTCATGCTTGCACCTAAGTCGTAAAATGCGTTTGGACGAAAGGACTGCGTGTCATTGCATTGACATTGAGTCTTGCGGCGAGCGCGCATACAACGTAAAATGCGTTTTATTTTTAATATCAAATGACGGATATGTTTTAGCATGTCCGTTTTTTATTTTTGGCAATTTTTTTGTCGACAAGTATTTACAATAAAATGTATTTATGATATAATATAAATCTATGGGGCTTGCGGTAAGCCCCGCAAAAAAGAAAACAAGGGCGGTGTCGATTTTATGGCAAATTATCTTGACGGACTTAACGAAAAGCAGCGCGAAGCGGTACTCGATACCGAAGGCTACGTTCTTGTTTTTGCGGGCGCGGGCAGCGGAAAAACCCGCGTTCTGACTACCAGAATTGCGCACCTTGTAAGAGATAAACATGTAAACCCCGCAAACATTCTTGCAATAACGTTCACCAACAAAGCGGCGGACGAAATGAAAACCCGTCTTTGCGACATGCTCGGCGATATAGGCGGAATGTGGGTTTCTACCATACACAGCATGTGCGTTAAAATTCTGCGCACAAACGCTTCGCGGCTTGACGGATACGACAGTAATTTTTCCATTTACAGCGATATCGACAAGACCAACGTATTAAAACGCATTATCGCCGATATGGGGCTTGAAGGGGATAAATATCTTAAAAACGCCAAATATTATATTTCGGACTGCAAAAATAAAGATATTTCGCCGTCGGATTTCAAGCAACTCAACAACGTACCCGACGCGGGAACTTACGCACAGATTTATTATACTTACGACGACACGCTTAAACGCTCCAACGCATTCGATTTCGACGATCTGCTCGTAAAAACATATCATCTGCTTTGCGACGATATCGAAGTGCGCGAATATTACGCCAAAAAATTTCATTACGTTCATATCGACGAGTTTCAGGATACCAACCAGATTCAGATGTCCATAGCCCGCATTTTAAGCAGCGAAAACGGCAATCTCTTTGCCGTCGGCGACGACGATCAGAGTATTTACGGCTGGCGCGGCGCGGAAATACATAACATTCTCGATTTCGAGCATACTTTCCGCGGGGCTAAAATACATAAACTCGAACAAAACTACCGCTCCACGAAAAGCATTCTTAAACTTGCCAACAAAATTATATCCGGCAACTCGATGCGTAAAAAGAAAGAACTGTGGACGGACAACCCCGACGGCGACAGCGTAGAAGTGCGTATCGCTCCCGACGGCGAAGAAGAATCGTCTTTCGTCGCGCTCAAAATCCGTCAGGAAATGAACCGCGGCGCAAAAGCAAGCGATTTCGCCGTTCTTATAAGGGTAAACGCATTGTCGCGCGCGTTCGAACAGGAATTTATAAAATACGGAATACCCTATAAGGTTTACGGCGGTTTCAAGTTCTTCGAGCGTAAAGAAATCAAAGACTTAGCGGCGTACTTCCGCGTGCTTACAAACCCGCTCGATAACGAAAGCCTGCTTCGCATAATCAACGTGCCCAAACGCGGAATAGGCGATAAAACGGTCGAAGTTCTTCGCGCTTATGCCGCCGATTACGATCTGAGTATATTCGACGGACTTTGCGACGCCGAAAGACTTCCGCTTTCGTCGGGTGCCAAAAACAAACTTATTGAACTCAGAAAACTTATAAGCAAACTCACGACTGCGGCGCAGGTAACTCCTTTGCGCGATATATTCGACGAAGTAGTCGAAAAAACCGCATTTTTATCGCAGTTTGAAGAGAATACCGAAGAAAACTACGGCAAAAAAATGAACGTAGGCGAATTTCAGAACTCTATCGTGGAATTTGCAAAACTCAACGAAGGCGCGACTTTGTCCGACTATCTTAACTCGATCACTCTTTCGAGTGACACCGACGAGATAGAAGACGGCAATTTTGTTTCGGTTGCGACTATTCATGCGGTCAAGGGATTGGAGTTCCCCACCGTTTTCGTCAGCGGACTCGAAGAAGGAATTTTTCCCCTTTCGCGCGCGCAGGAAAGTATTTCGGATATGGAAGAAGAACGGCGGCTTATGTACGTTGCGATCACTCGTGCCGAAAAGAAACTTTATCTTACCCGTGCCGAAGAACGTTTCCTTTACGGCAAACGTCAGCCCATGTTTCAGAGTTGTTTTCTTAAAGAACTTGCGCCCGAACTCGGTATAAAAGGGCGCGAACCCGTTAAATCGGCTTACGATAATACATACGGAGGCTCGCGCGGCGGAACATACGGAAACTCTTACGGAAACCGCGGATACGGTTCTTATAATAACGGCGGAAATTCATACGGCTACGGCGAAAAGTCGGGCTATAGGTCCGATAACGGCAATTTTGGCTACCGTCGCGACGATTATGTTCCCGATTACGCCGATTATGAACAGCCGAGCGTTTCTTCGCATTCGGGCGGCGGTTATTCGTCGGGCGGGGCAACGAAGATGTTCCGGTCCACCGCAAAACCGGTTGCCAAAAAAACGGGTGAAAAAGATTTTTCGGCTTATCAGGCGGGCGTAAAAGTTCGGCATATAAAGTTCGGTGAAGGCACGATTATAAGCGTGAACGGCGAAGGCAAAAACTTTATCGCAACGGTCGCATTCCCGGGCGTGGGCGTAAAATCGCTTGCGGTTGCCTATGCGCCTATGGATATTGTCAAATAAGGCATAGTATAAAGCGAGTTACATAAACGGAGAGCGTTATGGAAAACGAAAAAATGCGGGAACTGGTAGACGTACTCAACCGATACGCACACGAATATTACGTTCTGGATAATCCGACCGTGTCGGATAAGCAGTACGACGAATTATACGACCAATTAAAAAAACTCGAAAACGAAACGGGAGTTGTTTTAGACGATTCTCCTACGAGAAGAGTGGGCGGCAACCCCGTTTCCGCTTTTTCGAAGCATACGCATATAGAGCGGCTTTATAGTCTTGACAAAGCGACGAGTTACGAAGAACTTTCGGCGTTTTTTCAGCGCGTGGTAAAGGCGATAGGCTATTTTCCGCAGTTTACCGTCGAGTATAAATTCGACGGGCTTACGGTGTGCCTAACCTATGAAAACGGACTTTTCACCCGCGCAACGACGCGCGGAAACGGTATCGAAGGCGAAGACGTTACGGCTCAGGTAAGAACTATTAAAAGTTACCCTATGAAGATTGCGTACAAAGGCGTTTGCGAAGTCAAAGGCGAAGCGGTTATGCGTCTTTCCGTGCTTGAAAAATATAATCAGACCGCCGACGAGCCGCTTAAAAACGCGCGTAATGCGGTCGCGGGGGCTATAAGGAATCTCGACCCCAAGGAAACCGAAATGCGCAAGCCCGAAATTTTGTTTTACGACGTAAATCATATAGAAGACGGTTCGGTGCATTCGCAGTTGCAGGGCATAGATTTTCTTAAAAAAAGCGGTTTCAAAGTGTTTAATTTTTTGCGCGTATGTAACGATGAACAAAGCGTAATTTCTGCGATTGACGAAATAGAAAAAGGTCGCAAAACGCTTGACGTTCTTACCGACGGGGTCGTTATAAAAGTCGACGATTTTGCCGTGCGCGACGCACTGGGAGCGACCGAGAAATTTCCGCGCTGGGCAATCGCTTACAAATTCGAACCCGAAGAAACTACCACCGTGCTTAAAGACGTTATCTGGCAGGTGGGCAGAACGGGCAAGCTTACTCCGCTTGCGGCGCTTGAACCGGTCGAACTTTGCGGCGTTACCGTTCGGCGCGCAACGCTGAATAACTACGGCGACATCGGCAGAAAGAAAGTTAAAATAAACAGCAGAGTGCTTATTCACAGAAGTAACGAAGTTATTCCCGAAATTTTAGGCGCGACCGAATATCTCGACGGCAGCCGCGAAGTCGAAAAACCGAGCGTTTGCCCCGAGTGCGGCAGTCCGATAGAAGAAATAGGCGCAAATCTCTTCTGTACTAACAAACAATGTAAAAAACGCGTGGTTTTGTCGCTTGCAAACTATGCTTCGAAAGAAGCCATGAATATCGAAGGCTTTTCGGAAGCGACGGCCGAAGTGTTATACGATAAACTGAATGTAAGAAATTTTTCAGACCTGTATTCTCTCGACCGAGATAAATTGCTCGAACTCGACGGTTTTCAGGATAAAAAGGCGGATAACCTGCTTTTATCGGTCGCAAAGTCTAAAAATTGCGAACTTGCCAAGTTCATTTTTGCGCTCGGAATAGACGGCGTAGGCAAAAAGACCGCAAAAGACCTTGCTAAAAAATTCAAGAGTATAGAAAATATCGAAGCGGCTTCCGTAGAAGATATTTTAGCCGTTCAGGACGTAGGCGACGTTATAGCAGACAACGTTTTCAGATATTTTTCCGACGAAGACAACGTTGCCGAACTCAGGCGGCTTGAAAACACCGGCGTTATCGCGGGATATGCCGATACGACCGTCGGCGATACTTTCAAAGGCGAAAAAATAGTGCTTACTGGTACGCTTGAAAAATATAAACGTTCTCAGGCTCAAAAAATAATTGAGTCGCTCGGCGGCGAAGTCTGCGGCTCGGTCAGCAAACTTACCACAATGGTGCTTGCAGGGGCCGAAGCGGGCAGTAAGCTTGACAAGGCGCGCTCGCTCGGCATTAAAATCATAGACGAAGCCGAGTTTGAAAAACTTATAAGCGGCTCCCGCGGAGATGAACAATGAATAAAGAACAATTAAAACTGCTCGACATGATTTTGCCTACGGTGGAAAAGCCTTCCCGCTATACGGGTGGCGAGTGGGGCGAGAGTGAATTCGTGCCTTCAAAAATGAACTACTGCATTTGCTTTCCCGACGTTTACGAAGTCGGCATGAGCAATCTCGGCATAAAAATCGTTGCGGAAAGCGTAAAAAGCGTTGAAGGAACGTCGGTGGACAGGTGTTTTGCTCCGTGGCAGGATTTCGGCGCCGCGCTTAAACAGAACGGCATTCCGCTCTATTCGCTTAACGGAAAAATGAGCCTTGCCGAATTCGATATGATAGGCTTTTCACTGTCTTACGAAATGAGTTATACCGCGGTTTTATATATGCTTGATATTGCGGGTATTCCTTTAAGATCCAAGGACCGCGGTAATGATTTTCCCGTTGTGCAGGCGGGCGGACCTTGCGTTTGCAACCCCGAACCGTTGGCTGAATTTATCGATATTTTCACCATTGGCGACGGCGAAGAAGTAATGGCTGACCTTGCAAGGCTTAAACGCGATATAAAAGACAAACGTCAATTTCTTATAGCCGCTTCCAAGCTCGACGGCGTTTACGTTCCCGCATTTATGAACGTAAAATACGAAAACGGCAAAATTACGGGATTTGAAAGACTTGATTTTTCAAATGACGAAAATGGCGAAAAGTCGGTCTATAGGTCGGTTAATGACGATTTCAGGGTAAAAAAAGCGATGGTTAAAGACCTTGACGGCGCAATTTTTCCAAAAGAATTCGGCGTAGCGAGTACCGAAGCCGTTTTCGACCGCGCAATTATAGAAGTTACGCGCGGATGCTACCGTTCGTGCAGATTTTGCCAGGCGGGCTTTTTATACAGACCGGTAAGACCGAGATCGGTCGAAACGTTGACAGAGCAGGCATGTTCTATCGTAACAAAAGGAGGGTATTCGGAACTTTCTCTTAACAGCCTTTCCACGGGCGACTATCCGCAACTCGGCGAACTGCTCGATTCCATAAACGCGCGGCTTCCCGATATAAAAATGTCGTTACCGTCGCTAAGAGTAGACAGTTTTAAGAGTTATTATGCAAAATTCGCGCGCCAGAGTTCGGTTACTTTCGCACCCGAAGCGGGTACGCAAAGACTGCGCGACGTTATCAATAAAGATATCACCGAAGACGAAATCGAGCGCGGCGTGGAAAACGCTTTCAATCTCGGCTATTCGTCGGTCAAACTTTATTTTATGATGGGCTTGCCCACCGAAACGGACGAAGATCTGCTCGGTATTGCCAAAATCGTGCGTATGATAAAGGGTATTTACGGCAGAAATCCCGCTTCCGCACGCGCTTTGCGCGTTTCGGTAAGCGTTTCTACGTTTATTCCAAAACCGTTCACGCCTTTCCAGTACGAAAGGCAGATCACAAAGGAAGAAGTCGCGCATAAGGTCGAAATTCTTAAAAAAGAACTTTTCATAAAGGGCGTTTCTTTCAGTTGGAACGATTTCGAACTGTCGCAGATAGAAGCGGTGCTTGCCCGCGGTGACAGAAGACTTTGCGACGTTGTAGAAAAGGCTTACCGCAAAGGTTGTGTGTTCGACGGATGGCAACAGTGTTTCAAGCCCGAAATGTGGTACGAAGCGTTGAGCGAATGCGGGCTTACCCCCGAAGATTACACGCGCGAACATTCCGAAGACGAAATTTTGCCGTGGGATTTTATCGATCTGTTTATAGATAAAAGTTTTCTGCTTCGCGAACGTCACGCCGCTTACAGCGAAAAAGTCTCGGGCGGGTGTCAGTCGGGCTGTAAAGCGTGCGGCATTCAAAAAGTTTATAAATGCACGGTAAAAGGCTGATTTAATTGTGTAAAACAATGCGAAAAGTCGGGCTATAAGTCGATTATCGCATAAAATAAGGTGTTTATGATAGTTTTTCAATATACCAAAATCGACGGGGCGGAATACGTTTCTCATCTGGATACGTTGCGCCATATAAATAAAATAATGCGCAGGGCGGATATAAAAACGACCTATTCCAAGGGTTTTAATCCGCATATGCACGTCTTTATGTCCGCGCCAATTGCCGTAGGCGTAAAGTCGCTTGCGGAGTACTGCTTTGTGGAATGCGAAGAACCTGCCGAAAGTTTTTATGAAAAGTTCAATAAATTTACTTTCCGCGGGCTTAATTGTCTGTATACTGCGGAAGTAGATAAAAAAGTCAACGTTGCGGGGCTTATCGACCGCGCGTCTTATTCGATTGAAGGAATAAATCCGTTTAATCCGAAAGAAGTGACGGACAGCGAAGAGTTTTTTATAATCGATAAAAAAGGCAATCCGAAAGAAGTAAGAAGGAAGATTTTCGATCTTGATTATGCGGACGGAAAAGTCGTTTGTACGCTCGGTTTCGGTAACGATACTTTGCGCCCCGATCTTCTTGCTTCGCGGCTTAAAGAATTATATGGCGGCGGCGGAATTACCATAGTTAAGACTATGGCTTATACGGGCGAAACCAAGTTCAACGACTATCTTGCAGGCATTAAAAAATAACGAATATGCGGCTATAGGTCGATTATCGCAGCATTGAAGGGACAAAACAGATATCGGTCGGGCTGAATTATAAACAACATACTGATTTTACGGAGAATCGGATGGCAAAAAATATTTACGTGGACGGATATTGCGGAAGTATAATTGCCGCGCTTGCGGATGATAAAAAACTTCTTGAGTATCACATTGAAAAAAACGGTACCGTCGTTGTGACGGGAAGTATTTATATGGGGCGCGTTGAAAACGTTCTTGACGGAATGCAGGCGGCTTTTATCGACGTCGGGCTTGAAAAGAACGGTTATCTTTATTTCGGCGAACCCGCCGCCGGCTGCAGTGAGGACGAGATCGAGCAGCCTAAATCGCTTAACCTTAAAATCGGCGATAAAATAGTCGTTCAGGCGGTAAAAGATCCTTTCGGCAACAAGGGTGTAAGACTTTCCACGTCGCTTTCGTTTGCGGGCAGACTTCTTGTTTATACCCCGAATTGCAGCGATAACGTCGTTTCGAGAAAGTTAGAAAACGAAAAAGAAAAAAAACGTCTTGTAAATATTCTGGAATCGCTTAAAATTCCCGGAAGTTTTATTCTGCGCACCGCTTCGGAAGGCGCTTCTAAAGCGGATATCGTATCCGAAGCGAAATATCTTTATAAATTATATAAGGAAGTCAACGAAAAAGCGCCTTTCGCAAAGCCCGGCGACGTGCTGTATTCCGAAGGCAATCTTGCCGTCAGAATGTTCCGCGACGTTTACACTTCCGAAATAGAAAAAATTTATGTTTCCGACGCCGACGCCTACAAAGCCGTTTGCGAAAATGCCGCAAAGCGCGGGCAGGACGTGCTTAACAAGGTCGTGCTTTTTGACCGCAGAGTGGATATGTTCGGGTATTTCGGGCTGAGTGAAGAAGTCGACGCGCTGCTTAGAAACAGGGTTGATTTATCGAGCGGGGCGTATCTCGTAATCGACAGAACGGAAGCTTTGACCGCAATCGACGTAAACACGGGCAGTTATACGGGCAGCGAAAATCTGGAAGAAACGGTTTTCCGCACGAATTTGCTTGCGGCGAAAGAAATTGCCCGTCAGGTTCGGCTGAGAAATATCGGCGGCATAATCATTGTCGATTTTATCAATATGGAAATGCAGGAGCATCGCGATCTGGTGGTTAAAGAACTTACCGACGCGTTGAAATTTGACAGAGCGAAATGCACCGTGCTTGGCATGAATCAGTTGGGTTTGGTCGAGTTCACGCGCAAGAAAAAACGTAAAGAAAGCATTTCTCTTCTTGAAAAAAAATGCCCCTATTGTCAGGGTGACGGTGCGATTTTGTCAAACGATTACATAGTCCTTAAAATCCGCGCGGCGTTGCTCGATCTGTTTGCCGAAGGGTACAAAAGCGCGATCGTCGATCTCAATGTGGAAATTATGTTTTACATTCTGCAACGCGGTTCGCTCAGAAAAGACGTTTCTAAAATATGGGCGGATAAGCGAATTTACATTATTCCGCACAAGACCTATCATCAGGAATTTTTTACCGTAAAAGGCGATAACAGCGTAGTTCTCGACCTTCCCGACAAGGCGAGAATATTGTACTGATTTTCGGTTTTTAACGTTGTTTTTGCAGTTTTTGTGCCTGATTGCGGCGGATAAACATTTTAACTGAAATATGCGATAATCGACTTATAGACGGGCTTTTTATTATTTTAATAAGTTTTTTATTTATTCGATGAAAAAAAATGCAAATTATAAAAAAGACAAAATATTGCATTAAGAACGCAACTTTTTCTATTGAAAAAGCAAAACCGATAAAGTATAATACCGACAGAAAAAACTTTGATGCGCCGCTTTAATACAAGCGAGCATATAAGGAGTTCGGCTTATGAAAATATATGATTACGACTTAAAAAGCGGTATTGCCCGCGCGGAAAACGTTATTTTGCTCGGCAATACAAGGATTACCCTTTTAAGCGACAGACTTTTGCGTTACGAAAATAGCGCGAGCGGCAATTTTACCGACGGGACGACTCAAGGCGTCTGGAAAAGAGATTTTCTGCCCGTTCCGCATAAAACAACGCATTTTAACGGCGGCATAAAAATCGCCACCGCGGCGGCAACTTTCGTTATTTATACCGACGATTTTAATAAAAGTTACGTTATTTTAGGCGGTAAAAAGGTTAAGGTTTTCAATAAAGGAAATCTCGGCGGAACGCTTCGCACGCTCGATACCGACGATAAAAAAATCCGCGTGAACGGCGTGCCTAACGAAAACGCCGACCGCAAGCACATAAAGCTTAACGACGGCGTTGTATCCAAGAACGGCGTTGCCGTGTTTGACGACAGCAAGTCGCTTCTGCTTACCGACGACAAGGTTTACGAGCGCGAACCCGAAACCGATTATTACATATTCGCTTTCGGTCATGATTACAGGGCGGCGGTTAAAGCGTATTACGATATAAGCGGAAAAGTTCCCCTTGTACCGCGTTTTGCGCTCGGCAACTGGTGGTCGAGATACTATAAATACACGCAGAAAGAATATCTTGCGCTTATGGACGAGTTCGAAGAGCGCAAAATTCCGCTTTCGGTCGCTACCGTCGATATGGACTGGCATTACGTCGACGTATGGAAAGATTTTATTGAAAAAAGCGGGCTTACCGATCCGCAGAAGTACGGCGAAATGCACGGCTGGACGGGGTACAGCTGGGATAAAAAACTTTTCCCCGATTACAAAGCGTTTCTTAAAGACATTAAAAAGCGCAATCTGAAAGTAACGCTCAATCTTCATCCGTGCGACGGCGTGCGCTGGTTTGAAGACTGTTACGAAAAATTCGCCAAAGCGATGGGTAAGGATCCCGCGACCAAAGAAGTCATTCGTTTCGACCTTACCGACGATAAGTTCGCAGAAAACTATTTCAAACTTCTTCATCATCCGTACGAAAAGGACGGCGTAGATTTCTGGTGGATCGATTGGCAGCAGGGCTTTACCACGAAAATCAAGGGGCTTGATCCGCTTTGGCTGCTTAATCATCTGCATTACAAAGACAATTTCCGCTACGGCGCGGGGCTTATTCTGTCGCGTTTCTGCGGTGCGGGCGCACATCGTTACCCGCTCGGTTTTTCGGGCGATACGGTTATGGACTGGAAATTTCTCGATTATCAGCCGTATTTCACCGCAACCGCGTCTAATATAGGCTATACCTGGTGGAGCCACGATATCGGCGGGCATCATTTCGGCGCAAAGGACAACGAACTTGCAATCCGTTGGGTGCAACTCGGCGTGTTCAGCCCGATTAACAGACTGCATTCCACGGCATATAACGTTCTGGGCAAAGAGCCGTGGCGTTATGACGACAGCGTAGGCGACCTGATTATCGATCAGTTGAAGTTGCGTCACAAACTTGTGCCGTATATTCACACTTACAATCATTTAACGCACGAGCAGGGGCGGGCGTTGATCGAGCCTATGTATTACGACAACCCCGAAGCCGAGTGGGCGTATAAATCGTTTAACGAATTTACTTTCGGCAACGAAATGATCGTTGCGCCCATAACCAAAAAGAGCGACGGCGGAATCGGTTGTGTAACCGTCAATCTTCCCGCGGGCAGATATATCGATTTGTTCACAAGACAGGCGTATGTAGTGAGCGGTGACTTTAATCGGTTCGAGGCGTATCGCGGGCTTGGCAGTATTCCGGTTTTTGTAAAATATAACTCGATTATTCCGTTATCCGAAGATAAGGGTAACGGGTGTGACAACCCCGAAAATCTGCGCGTGCTTGTTTACGGCGACAACGCTCGCTTTACTATGATCGAAGACAACGGCAACACGGCTCGGCTCGAAACAACTTATGCCGTAGAAAATAGCGGAACGGAATTCACCGTTATTTCGTCGGGCGATAAGTCCGTTTCGCCGTCAAAACGCAGAATTACGGTCGAATTTATGAATATTGTCGACGGCGTGTGCGTTTCCTGTGCCGAAAACGGCGAAAAAGTCGATTTTACCGTTACGCATAATCGCTGCCTTAAAGTTGCGTTCGATTATCTCGGCGGAACTGCAAAGGTCGTCGTTAAAGCAAACGAAAAGATTTCCGATCTTACCGCCGATTCGCTTGGTTATGCAAAGAGCCGCATGCTTTCCGTTATAGAGCGGTGCGAAGGCAATAACATCGAAAAAGAAAATCTCTTCAAGGCTTTGCGCGACGCAGGAACGGAAGAAGAGTTTATTAAAATTCTCGACGATTCGTTTATAAAAAATGTACGAAAAGAACAGATTAAAGAGTTTTTCAATATAATAAAGTGGTAAATAGAATAAAAATAGAGCCGTCGGAATTTTTCGGTAAGAAAGATTTCGGCGGCTATTTTTTTTGTAGTCGGAAAGTTTTTTGAAGTTGGTTTTACTATTTATCGGTAAAAAAGTCAATTCTATATCATGTCGCCGAAGTTTGCTAAAAAAATTGTTGGCTGCGATGCGAAAAAAGTGTAGCAAATAAAAAATGACTTGCGACAGTAAAAGTTTTACGCTAATATAAGGGGCTTAAATCTTATATTTATCTTCAATTCTGTAGTCTAAGCCGTGAGATTTCGCGTCTTTCCAGCTTTGCAGAATTTCCAACGTTTCTACATAAGCCGTCTTTTCACCGAGAG